>NZ_CAWNJO010000082.1:0-140710 GCF_963874835.1 Vibrio sp. V12_P9A6T4
TTATCAATGTTTATCGTTGTTTTTTGACCTAAATCAATATTAATTTTAAGGATATTAGCTATATAATAACCAACTCAACAAAGTTAGAAAATAAACACCAATAACGCCACTTAAGTGGACTAGGAGATAGTGATGATTCAAGGCATTCAAATTACAAAAGCAGCAAACGACAACCTACTAAATTCTATCTGGTTACTCGATAACGAAAAGAATGAAGCACGTTGCGTTGCCGCTAACGCAGGCTACCAAGCAGATCAAGTTATCGCGGTCAGCGACCTTGGTGAATATGAAAGCCGTGAAGTTGCGATTGAAACAGCACCTCGCATCGAAGGCGGTCAGCACCTAAATGTGAACGTTCTTAAGCGTGAAACTCTTGAAGATGCCGTTGCACACCCTGAGAAGTATCCGCAACTGACGATTCGTGTTTCTGGTTACGCTGTTCGTTTCAACTCATTGACTCAAGAACAGCAACGTGACGTTATCGCACGTACCTTCACTGAGACGCTATAATCATAGCGTTGATGAGAATATTCATATCCAAAAATGGCGCTCAATGAGCGCCATTTTTATCGTTAGAGGAATATCATCCTGACTTCAATAAGATGAAATCAGGATCTCTTTAAGGCTGAACGCGTCTTAACACCGTTTTTAGAGCGTCAAAATCATTGTCTAACTCTTCAGAAAGCAACGTCATCACTGCATGTTTTGCAAGAGGAGCTGGTAATTCAATGTCAGTGCCTAGCACATCGTCAACGACTTCTTTAAATTTGGCAGGGTGCGCAGTACACAAAAATAGCCCCGTTTCTCCCGCTTGTAACTGCTCATCCAAAACTCGATATGCAATGGCACCATGCGGTTCACACAAATAACCTTGCGTGTAAAGTTCACGAACTGAATCCGCACTTTGTGCATCAGATACCGCACCTTTACCTAAGGTATCTAGCCCCCAGCCCTTTAAGCGACAAAGCTCTTCGATGCGCGGCCAGTTGTTCGGCTGACTCACATCCATCGCATTCGATGTGGTCGCTACCGTGGGTTTTGGATCCCATTGACCCGTTTCTAAGTAACGAGGAACGGTATCATTGGCATTGGTTGCCGCGATAAAACGCTTGATAGGTAAGCCCAATGCTTTTGCCAACAGACCAGCGGTTAGGTTGCCAAAGTTGCCACTCGGTACGGAGATGACTAAGTTTTCACGCTGCGCTTTGCTTAATTGTGATGCGGCCTCAAAGTAGTAGCAAATTTGTGCCATTAAACGACTGATATTGATTGAATTTGCAGAGTTTAAACCGATCTCTTGGCGAAGCTTGGCGTCATCAAAAGCCTGCTTAACTAACGCTTGGCAAGCATCAAAGTCACCATTTATCGCTACAGTGTGAATATTGTTGCCCAGAGTGCAGAAGAGTTTTTCCTGTAACGGGCTGATCTTACCTTTAGGGTAAAGTATCACGACCTTGATATCGGGCATTCCATAAAAGGCATGAGCCACCGCAGCGCCAGTATCACCAGAAGTCGCGGTTAAAATGGTGATCTGTCCACCATTTGAAACGGCGGCCAATGACTGCGCCATAAAGCGACCACCAAAATCTTTAAATGCCAGCGTTGGGCCGTGGAAAAGCTCTAGAGCATAAATGCCGTCTTTCACTTGCTTAATGGGTGCTGGAAACTGAAAAGCCGCATCAACCATCGCATTCACTTGCTCTGCTGGTAATTCATCACCAATCAAGGCGCTGAGAATTTTTGTACTACGAGAGATAAAATCTTCGGCTAGTAACGCGTCAATATCTTCAAACTGAGGCAACTCTGCTGGGAAAAATAGCCCTTGATTGCGTCCTAATCCTTGGCGTACGGCTTGGCCAAAAGAGACTTGTTCATCATTTTCTTTTATGTTGTAAAGCTTCATAGAGCACTTCCTGTAACGGTCGAGCCATTTTTGTCTAAGCGACAAATATGGACGAATCCTTCTTCATTTTGTACATAATGTTGTTCAAGCCAACGAGCAACTCGCTCGGCAACCTCTTTTTCTTTGCAAATACTGAACAGTGTTGGGCCACTGCCGGAAATGCCAGTGGTAAGCGCTCCGGCTGATGCAGCGTATTTACGCGCATCCGAAAAGCCGGGCAGAAGTTTCTCACGATACGGTTCAGCAATCACGTCTTTGATTAGTTTAGCCGCTAGCTCAGGCTGACCTGAGTGACAAGCATGAATGAAACCTGCAAGATGACGTCCATGCGCAATGATGTCCTGTCGACGATATTGTGAAGGTAAGATCGCTCGCGCTTCGGCTGTGGAAACTTTAATCCCAGGATACGCCATTACCCAATACCAATCGTCAAAACAAGGCACTTCTTGGCTGATGATGCCTAGCTCTTCAAGCATCAATTGCACGCCGCCTAAGTAGCAGGGAGCAACGTTATCATAATGTATACCGCCTGAAATTTTACCTTCCATTTCGCCCATCAGCGCTAAAAGCTCAGTCTGATTAAGTGGGTTACCGTGAAACTGGTTCAACGCATCTAAAGCTGCAACAATTGAACAAGCACTGGAACCTAAACCAGAACCAATCGGCATATTTTTTTCTAACGTCATTTGCAACGGCTTTACTACAATGCTCTTTTTTTCAAGCTCTCTGGCAAAAACAAGCCAGCAATCGTAAACAATATTCTGCTTTGGATCTTCAGGCAACTTGTCGACAAAGCGACCTGCAGTTTCGAGTACAAAAGGTTCGCTGCCCGCTTTAACTTCAACGCGATCCCCCAATAAACTGCCATCAATTGGCGACACGGCCGCCCCTAAAACATCAAACCCAACGCTCACATTACCAATTGAAGCTGGGGCATACACCACCACACTCATGTCACTTGAACTCATCAATTAAACCCCTAACTTCCAACCTAAGGTGCGCATCACATCAGAGAACACCCCTGCTGCTGTTACTTCTGTACCCGCCCCATAACCACGCAACACCAATGGAATCGGTTGGTAATAACGGCTATAAAACGCCAGTGCATTCTCACCATCTTTGACTTTAAACATGGGGTCATTTTCATCGACCACTGCAATTTTCACCTTGCATTGGCCTTCTGATATTTCACCAACATAACGTAATACCTTACCTTCGGCTGCTGCCTTAGTGGATAACTCTTGGAAATAAGCATCAGCCTGCGGCAAGCGCGCCATAAACTCTTCAACTGTACCCGAAATATCAAAACCCGGTGGCAAAGCAAGATCGACTTTTACGTCATCCAGTTCTAAAGGCATTCCCGCCTCACGAGCTAAAATTAACAGCTTACGAGCCACATCCATTCCCGACAGATCATCACGAGGGTCAGGCTCAGTAAAACCTTTGTCTTTAGCTAGCTGCGTAGCTTGACTAAGAGTCATACCTTCATCCAGCTTGCCGAAAATAAACGAGAGAGAGCCAGATAAAATACCGCTGAATTTTTCCAACTCATCACCAGCAGCAATGAGATTTTGCAAGTTTTCAATCACAGGTAAACCAGCACCAACCGTCGTTTCGTACATCAGTTTACGGCGCGAGTTGCGCGCCACTTCACGCAGCTGGTGATAGTAGGCCATGCTTGCGGTATTGGCTTTTTTATTAGGCGTCACAACATGAAAACCCGCAGCCAGAAATTCGGCGTACTGGTTGGCAATCACTTCACTGGAAGTACAATCAACTAAGACAGGGTTAATGATATGGTTACGCTGCACCAGAGAGATAAGCCTTGCGAGGCTAAATTCTTCACTCGCGCTATGCATTCGATCACGCCAATGCTCCAGCGGCAGGCCTTCGCTATCCAGCAATAGTGCCTTACTATTCGCAAGGCCACACACTCGAATCACAATTCCTTTATCGGCTAGTTTGGCTTGCTGACGATGAATTTGGTCAACTAATTCGCCTCCGACACCGCCAACACCGACCACAAACACATCCAAGAAATGCTTAGAATTGAAGAGATTTTCATGACAAGCCTTGATCGCTTCTGAAATTTTATCTTCTGGAATCACCGCCGAAATAGCTCGCTCGGAAGAGCCTTGTGCAATGGCAACAATATTGACGTGAACTTCAGCCAGCGATGAGAAAAATTGAGAAGCCACTCCGCGCGAAGTGCGCATGCCGTCACCAACCAGAGTGACAATCGCAACGTCATCCATAAACTCGACAGGCTCAAGTAGGCCATCTTTTAATTCCAGTTCAAACGCTTCCGATAATGCTCTTTTGGCAAGGGCTTTATCTTGCGCCTCAATACAGAAACTGATGCTGTATTCTGAAGAGGATTGCGTAATCAGCACAATAGAAACGCCTGCGGCAGACATCGCGCCAAACACACGGCTAGCCATGCCGACCATGCCTTTCATGCCAGGGCCGGAGACGTTGACCATAGTCAAATTATTGAGTGTAGTAATACCTTTGATAGCAAGCTTATCTTCACCAGTATCTTGACCAATCAGCGTACCTGCGCCTTGAGGGTTAAAACTGTTTTTGATAAGACACGGAATATGAAATTGTGCAATCGGTGCAATGGTTTTGGGATGTAACACTGACGCGCCAAAATACGAAAGCTCCATCGCTTCTTGGTAGCTGAGTGATTTTAATAAACGAGCATCCGCAACCAAACGTGGGTCACAGTTATAAACGCCATCGACATCGGTCCAAATCTCACAACAATCTGCACGTAAACATGCCGCAAGCACAGCCGCAGAATAATCCGAGCCATTACGGCCTAGACAGACCAATTCACCCTTTTCATTACCAGCCGTGAAACCCGGCATAATGTTAACATGCGCTTGCGGAAGTGGATTTTGCTTGAAATTTTGCGTGGAGATCTCAACATCGACCATTGCCTCAAGGTACTCACCTTTAGCAAAAAGATATTGTACTGGGTCAATCAATGCAGCCGCTTGTCCTTTTGCTTCAAGTACCGCTTTCATCAGTTGGATAGAGACTCGCTCACCTTTACTGATAATGCGCGCATTGACGTTGTCTGGACACATACCGAGTAAATTAATACCGTGCACAAATTGACGCAGCTGAGACAGTGACGTTTTTACTTGATTGTCAAAAGCGGCCGAATCCACATTAGGTAATTGTGCTTTGATGCCAGCGAGTAGATCGAAAAATGAGAATTCAAGCTCCGCTATTTGGCGTTCTGCTTCGCCATTACGCAAAGCACTCTCAATAACTGCCACTAATTTATTGGTGGTTTTTCCCGGTGCAGAGAGCACAACGGCGACTTCTTCTTGTTGTACATTGTTAACGATGATATCTGCCGCCCTTAAAAAACGATCAGCATCGGCTAACGATGAACCTCCAAACTTTAATACTCGCATCCCTTCCTCCAAAACAATTCAAATTGGTATAAAAAAAGGCCTGTATCTGGTGGGATACAGGCCTTTTTTGTAAAAACTTTTCGCTCAGCGGCCCGCCCCAACATGTGTCATGTCGGTAATAATAATGGTGGTTGTCATTACTACTAGGCTGCGCTGTAACATAGAAAAATTTAAATACTCGTGTCTTTAATTGCCTTTACGTTTACCTTACTTCATCATCATTAGTCAACGAAAATCTGCTATTTTTTATAGTCATTCCGAATTAATCAAATTTAAAACCACCACACAAATAAGATACTTATTGCACGTTAAGCACAACCATTTTACACATAAGCAAATAACAAAATGCTATATACATAACGCTGTCATCGTGTGAAATTTGTGCTTTAATTGTTGTTACCGCAGTGGACGCAGTAACTCAAAACAAGAATAAGGAGAGGCAGATGAAACTAAAAGTTGCACTATATTTATTTCTGCTTGTCTCTTTATCTAGCATGGCCAATACCTTACCTGCACTTCCTTCTTCACAGAGCCAATCTCCACATCGCTTATTTCTTTCAAGCGAAAGTGATGGTCAACAATTTGATAGTTGGACTATTGATGGCGGTTATTCTTATAACCTTTTTGACAATTTAGATCTGTACATTGGAGCGAGGATAAACAATTCCGACTACGGATCCGAAAGTGGTTTTTTAAGTGGCCTTAGCTACCAGCTAACCCCAAAATTATCACTAAAAAGCACCTTACGGTCAGCCGCCAGTAATCCGAATGATACGAGCAGTGCCGATGCTATGGCGGCGGAGCTATCTAGCCGACTTCAACTATCAGAAAACGTTGATTTACATGCCACCCTTGATTATCAAGAGTGGCAGCAAGGCGTTCAATTTGGGGTGGGTTTCAGATTCTAGTGCCAGTCTAGCGCTTGAGTTGACGTTAAAACACCATTCCAATCGGCATAAACATAGTCACCCGGCTGAATCATCTGGTTGAGGATAGTCAGCGTTACATTAATTTCGCCTGCACCTCTCTTATCGGTCTTAAGTGGACAACTCGCTAACGCTTTCACGCCTAAATCCATTTGCGATAACGCAGCAACATCGCGTATCGCTCCATAAATGATGACCCCTTCCCAACCGTTTTCAATCGCCATGATCGCCAGTTGATCACCCAATAACGCTCTTTGACACGAACCGTTACCATCGACGACTAAAACTTTCCCTTTACCATTTTGGCTTAATACGTCACGAACTTTAGAGTTATCGTGATAGCAACGCACGGTGACAATTTGCCCCCAAAAAGCACTCCTTAAACCAAAAGTTTGCAAAGGCAAATCCAATATATTGATTTGCGATTCAAACTTATCGCAAATATCTGGTGTGATATCTATCATCCTTCTTCCTTGATTATTGTTTATTATTTTCATCTGACACATTAGACGCGCTGTAAAACCACAACTCAATGAACCATAATGCCAGATACTTTACTCACCTATTCATACAAACGATGCAAAGAAAAACCCGCTGAGAATGAGCATAACTTGGCGGCCAACTGCATTTAAAAGACTGAATATTCATATTGGTGACATCCATAATAGTGCGATATCCCCCGCTGTAAACGTTGATTTTTTACGCAATTCCCATTTTTTGACAAGTATCGAGTTAACAAGTTCTTTGCTGGTAAATTTCTATTTGAGGTAAAGCCCATTGCGCCTAATGCTACCATCCCCAGCAAAAATCCCCAAAAAGCATGCTATTTGCATGGGTAATGTGGTGTAAATTTACAACTGCTTAAGACGATTAATATTTGTTACATTAGAACTCTTGATGTAAATCAACAAAGTGATTGGAATTAACATTCTGCCGTTGTTAGCATGCTGTTAACATTATAGAATCCGCCTTAAAGACTAGTAGAACACCGAGGGTATGGAGACCTCAATGCAAGATATGCCTAAGGACGGCGGGCAACTGAAGTAAGTGTTTTTTTCAAAACTTTAGTTTATTATCGGCAGCAGATTACCTGTATGTTGCAATTTTTTGCCTACAATTAATTCTATTAGCACAATTTTTTCACAAGTTTAGGTACCGCCAATGCAAACCCCGCAGATTCTTATCGTTGAAGATGAGCAAGTAACTCGTAACACTCTTAAGAGTATTTTTGAAGCAGAGGGATACGCTGTTTTTGAGGCCAGTAACGGTGAAGAGATGCACCATGTGCTGTCTGATAACCCCATTAACTTGGTCATTATGGACATCAATTTACCAGGTAAAAACGGTCTTCTGTTAGCTCGTGAGCTTCGTGAACAGGCTAATGTTGCACTGATGTTTTTGACTGGTCGTGATAATGAAGTTGATAAAATCCTCGGTTTAGAGATCGGGGCTGATGACTACATCACCAAACCATTTAACCCACGTGAACTGACGATTCGTGCTCGTAATCTTCTAGGTCGTTCAATGAATACCAATACGACTCAAGAAGAGAAACGCAGTGTGGAAAAATATGAGTTCAACGGTTGGGTATTGGATATCAATAGCCGCTCTTTAGTGAATCCGGATGGTGAAGGCTACAAGCTTCCTCGCTCAGAATTCCGCGCTTTACTGCACTTCTGTGAGAACCCAGGAAAAATCCAAACTCGCGCAGATTTGCTTAAAAAGATGACTGGCCGTGAATTGAAACCACACGACAGAACAGTAGATGTGACGATTCGTCGTATCCGTAAACACTTTGAATCAGTCTCAGGTACGCCAGAGATCATCGCCACAATTCATGGCGAAGGCTACCGCTTCTGTGGTGATCTAGAAGACTAAACGTCTACCCCCAGATAGTTAGAAGCCCTTTAACCTCAGGTTAAAGGGCTTTTTTCATGGCTGACTACTGCGCGTGGAGCCGTTCTATAAATCTAATAGACTTTGTCGATGAAGACGCTCTTTTCGATAAGCCACTGCGCTGTTGTACCATCGCTCAATTGCAAAGCTACATTAACGGGCTTATCCACATTAAGCTGCATCGGCCATTCAAACACAACTTCCCATTGATCTTCACTTTGAGTCCGTAAATCTAACGATTCACTGCCCACCAGCCAATTTTTATCCCTTTGCTGGACCATCAACGCGTCAATCGTTAAATTGGCAGGTAATATTGCCGACGAATCCAATCTTAATGTCCCATGCACAAGAGGTATTTCGCTCTCATTAGCTGTAGGCATTTGATTGATCCAAAGGTTACTTTTCAACCCAATGGTGATATTTGATATCACGGCACTGCTGTCCTGCAGCCAATTCACTTGCGGTGAACTACAGCCAGATAGTAGCGCCATGACTAATGAAGCCAACCCGATTTTTTTCATACCATTACCTTTGAGTTAACCATTGTTTCAAGACTTGAATATCGTGTTGATACCCATTTTTAATTTCATCTATCCAGTCACCAATATTTTCCCACCAAGCAGGTAGCTCTGGCGACTGTGCCTTTTGTGCAACGTTTTGGATGTGTTTCAAACCAATTGAACCCGCAGCACCCTTGATTTTGTGTGCTTCTGAAACAATGCCTGCTTGATCTTTTGCTACCATATTGGAGTCTAGCACTTCAACGTAACTGGGCATCATCTGCTCGAACATTTGGATACTTTCCAGCACAGGTTTCGGGCCAACAATATCGATATAAGACTCAAGCATTTCAAGATCGAGCAAATGCGTGTTCAACTCACTGTGTTCTTCTGAGGCAGCCTTAACCTTAGCGTCGGCAAGTTGAATCGCCTCACTATGGGTGAATTTTGCAATCACCTCTTGAATCGCCAGTACTGACAATGGTTTACTGATCGCGTCATCCATCCCTTTCTCTAGATATTCAGCTTTATTTTTCAATACGTTGGCGGTCAATGCGACTAATGGCGGAAGGTTATCATAAGTTTCTCGATAAAACGCAGCGACATCAAACCCGGTCATGTCTGGCAGTTGAATGTCGAGGAAAACCAGATCGTACTCTTGCGGCACAAATTTTTGTTTGGCTTCTTCACCTGTCATAGCGACGGTAACCGTGTGTCCTAAACTTTCTAGCAAAGAACGAGCAACTGTAATATTGAGCTCAATATCTTCAACCATAAAAATGGCTAAACTTTTTTGAGGAACGGGTAACGTTGGTTTGAATTGGGCATCTTGTGCCAAAGGCACACGAATTGAAACGGTGAAGGTGCTACCAAAGCCTTCTTCACTGCTCACAGAAATATCACCATCCATTAAGTTGATTAACTGGCGAGATACCGCTAAGCCAATCCCCGTGCCAACAGCGTGCAAATTGTCCTTACCCGATTTAACTTGGTAATACATGGCGAAAATTTTATCGAGTTCAGCCTCTGGTATACCAATGCCTGTGTCTTCAACTTCCATGGTAATGCGCGCAAACTTATCCTCAATGTCAGCGCAGACCGTCATGACGACGCCACCTTCTTTGGTAAATTTCATCGCATTGCTTATCAGGTTCCACAATACCTGACGCAGGCGCGTAGCATCCACTTCAATCGCAACAGGTAAATCACTGAGCCGTTCGAGATCAAACCTAAGCCCTTTTTGCTCTGCCATCAACGCCGAGATGCTTTCAATTTCAGCAACAAATTCTTCAAAATTCAACGGCGCTGGCAGTAGTTCTAGTTTCCGGCGGTCAAACTTATCCATATCAATGATATCGTTGAAGATATTACCTAACGTAATGGCACTGACATTAATGGTCTGCATGTACTTACGCTGTTCTGGGGTCATGGGGCTATCGAGCAACATACGACTCAAACCAACGATACCGTTGAGTGGTGTGCGCAATTCGTGGCTGATGGTCGAAATAAAAGTGGTTTTATCCCGGCTCGCTTTTTCCAAAGACTCTTGATTGCGTTTACGTTCGGTAATGTCTCGCCCAAAGCCCACCAACCCTAAGTGGCGGCCATCTTTGCTGTAAAAAGGGACTTTACGCAGTTCAAAATAGTTTTTGCGGCCATCAGGGTATTCAAGCCACTGCTCATAAGTGATGGCTTGATTGTCGGCAAACACTTTTTCGTCAGTTTCAACGATCTGTTGCGCCACTTCTTTGCTATAGACATCCCATGGAGTTAACCCAACCAACTGATGCTCACGCTTGCCCGTTAGCTCTTCCATCGCTCGGTTGCAGCCAGAAAAAACGCCGTTCGCATTACGGTAGTAAATCAGATCAGGAGAAGCATCGATAAAAGAGCGCAATAAGGCGGTTCTTTCTGCCAATTCAAGCTGCGTTTTTTCGCGTTGATAGACCTCGTTTTCTAAATCGGCCATCGCCTCTTCACGCGCTTCCTCTGCCTTAATTCGCTCTTCAATTTCTTGGTTGAGTTTTTCGATATTTTGCTGAAGCTTATAATTGAGCTCTTGATCACGTGAGCGCATGTCTTTGAGCTTAGAAACCAACTTCGAGAGACGTTGACGTGACTCTTCTAACTGATCGACCACCACTGAAAGGAAATAAACTGCCCAAGGCGTGATCAATAAACCAAAAAAGACGGAACGAACGATGTCGATATCATCAACATAACCATTGAGCACCAGCGTGATACCAACTTGCACCACCACTGCCAAGGCCACTAAAGCGAGCGCAAGAAGAATGGAGAAACGGAGAATGCCCAGTTTGACCAATAGGTCGACATAGTACTGGGCAAGGTTTTTCATGGGTTTCATTAAACACTTCCATGTAATAAAAGTGCCACTAGTCTAACGCGTTTAACGTCGATTCGTCAGCCAAGTTAATCACAAGGATTTGCGAAATTGCTTGAATCTTTAGCTGTTTGGAAGCGTATAGACAAACGGTCGACTTAAGCGTGAGCCTTGCGCGCCACCTTGATTAAGTGCTCGGCCTATTTCGGTCATCGCAAGCCAACGATTTTCACACCACAGTGGCGCAAGCAGTGTCGGCCGCCGGGCGGCTGACGAGACTCGGTGATAAATGATCTCAGGCGGTGTCATTTGAATCAATTCACTCGCAATAGCAACATACTCTTCTAACGTTGGCGCTTGTAATTTTCCTGCTCGCCACGCTTTGGCCATCGTACTGCCTTCAACAATATGCAACCCATGTAACTTGATACCATCAGTGCCTACCGCTAAGACTTGCTTTAAGGTTTGAAGATTATCGGTACGCGTTTCTTTAGGTAGCCCCACAATGAGATGCGTGCATACTTTGATCCCCAAGGCTCGAGCGCGCTCAGTGATCAACGCATAACATTCAAAGTCATGACCACGGTTGATCCGTTTGAGCGTTTGATTATTGGCGGTTTGCAAACCCAGTTCGAGCCAAATTTCAAAACCTTGTCGCACATAATCGGCCAATAAATCGAGCACAGCATCGGGTACACAATCAGGCCGAGTGCCAACGCATAACCCAACAATGTCAGCCGATTGAAGCGCTTGCTGATACATATTTTTCAACACCTGCACTTCCGCATAGGTACTGGTATAAGCTTGAAAATACGCGAGATATTTTTTGGCACGTTTGATTTCACCAGCGCGTTCTGTCAATTGCTGCTCAATACTTTGGGCTTGTGTTTCTTCATCAGCAAAAGAAGCGACATTACAGAAGGTGCAACCACCTCGCCCAATCGTGCCATCTCGATTCGGACAGCTAAAACCACCATGCAGGGTCAGCTTGTGAACTCTTTCGCCATAACGGCGCTGCAGATCTTGGCCGATCGTGTTAACCAGTTGATGTAATTGCATTGAAGAAATACCGCTTATAGATAGTAATGAATCTCAGTTAGATTTATGTAACTAAATTACATCCCTGCAAAATAAATTCACAAAGAGTAGCCGTATCAAACACTCTCCAACCTAACAAAAATCAATAAACATTCATAAAAACAGCGTTATTTGCTTAATGTTGCACCAATGTTAAACGGTACATGCATTTTTAACGAAAAAAATGGGCGACTAAAATGAGTTTTCGTTGGAATTCCTATAAACAAAATTGTAGGATACTTACACATCCGCCCTATTTTTTGTGATATTCCTTACATAAATAGTTGTGGAAAAATCGGTGATATTCGCACCCCTCCTATACAAACCACTAGCAAGTGGCATAAATAAATTGAATATCACTAAGGAATGTTTTTCTCGCCATATTTTTCCGGCGAGAGACGGAAAGGATTCGAACCCGCCAACACAGGCAGGTTTAGATTGATAACAATTAAAGGACAAGTCGCATCGCTAAGTATGCCTTAGCACACGTGCGTCTAAATTGAACTGGAAGGATGTATCTATGGTAGATAGAGAGCAGGATTCACGAGGTCTATATACTCCTGAATTGGAGCATGACGCTTGTGGTATCGGTTTTGTTGCCCACCTGAAAAACCGTAAGTCTCACCAAGTTGTGACTCAAGCTTTAGACATGCTTGCTCGTATGGAACACCGTGGTGGCCAAGGCTGTGACCCATGTTCTGGTGATGGCGCAGGTATCTTATTACAAAAACCCCATGAGTTTTTACTTGAAGAGACCGTTAAACTTGGCTTAAAACTGCCTTCGTTTGAAAAGTACGGCGTCGGCGTGGTGCTGTTTCCAAGAGATGAGCACAAACGCGCCCAGTGTCGTGATATTTTAGAACGCAACGCCAAGAGACTCGATTTAGAAGTACTGGGTTATCGCGTTTTGCCAACCGATAACTCCATGATTGGCGCAGACCCACTTAGCACTGAGCCTCAATTTGAGCACGTTTTCATCTCCGGTGGCCCAAGTACCACCCCCGCAGAATTAGAGCGTAAATTGTACGTTCTGCGTAATTACACCGTTCGAGTCTGCTTAGAAAGTGTGTCCAACATTGGTGATGATTTTTACATCAACTCCATGTCTTACAAAACCTTGGTGTATAAAGGTCAGCTCACCACAGAGCAAGTACCACAGTACTTCCTTGATCTACAAAATCCGACCATGGTGACCGCGCTGGCACTGGTGCATTCTCGTTTTTCGACCAATACATTCCCTAAATGGCGCTTAGCTCAACCTTTCCGTTACATTGCGCACAACGGCGAAATCAACACAGTTCGCGGCAATTTAAACTGGATGAAAGCGCGCGAAGCGATCCTCGAATCAGATTTGTTTACACAAGCTGAAATCGACATGCTGCTGCCAATTTGCCAAGAAGGCAGTTCAGATTCCGCCAACTTCGATATGGCATTAGAGTTACTGGTTCTGTCTGGCCGCAGCCTGCCACACGCCCTGATGATGATGATCCCTGAAGCGTGGCAAGAAAATAAAAATATGGATCCAACCCGCCGCGCATTTTACCAATACCATGCTAACGTCATGGAACCGTGGGATGGCCCAGCATCAGTATGTTTTACTGATGGTGTACAAGTTGGCGCAACACTGGACCGTAACGGCCTGCGCCCATCACGTTATACCGTGACTAAAGATGATTTTCTGATCATGGCTTCTGAATCTGGCGTGGTTGAAATTGCACCAGAGAACGTGGAATACCGCGGCCGTTTACAGCCCGGACGTATCTTTGTCGCTGATTTAGAGCAAGGACGCATCATTTCTGATGAGGAAGTGAAAGACAGCATTGCCAATGCGCAGCCCTACGCCAAATGGGTTGAAGAGAACCTCCTCAGCTTGAAAAAACTGCCTGAAGCGAGCAACCAGTACAGCCAACCTGCTCCTGAGCGTCTAATGTCACGCCAACAGTCGTTTGGCGTCAGCTCAGAAGAGGTGAATGAAATCATTCTTCCTTTGGCAAAAACCGGTTATGAACCGCTTTCGGCTATGGGTGCAGACTGGCCTCTGGCAGTGCTTTCGCATCAATCACAGCATCTCTCCAACTACTTTAAGCAACTGTTTGCTCAGGTCACCAACCCACCGATCGACCCGATCCGTGAAAGAATGGTGATGTCGCTCAATACTTACCTCGGTAAAGATCAGAACTTACTGACAGAGACGCCCCTGCACTGCTTAAAAGTCGAATTGGAATCTCCGGTTCTTTCCAACTCTGAGCTTGAGAAACTGCGCGCTATTGATAACGAACATCTGCAAGCGAAAACCTTAGATATCGTATTTCAAGCCAGTGAAGATCAAGGCAAATTAGAACGCGCGCTGAAACGCATTTGCCAATATGCAGAAGATGCGGTTATCGATGGTTACTCGATTATTTTATTGACTGACCGCGCGGTAAACTCAAACCATGCGGCGATCCCTGCAATGCTCGCTGTCGGTGCGGTTCATCACCACCTTATCCGTAAAGGCTTACGAGCTAAATGTGACATAGTCGTAGAAACCGGCGACGCGCGTGAAACACACCACTTTGCGACATTGATTGGCTATGGCGCAAATGCGGTTAACCCGTATTTAGTCATTGAAACCATTATCGATTTACAACGAGTCAAAAAACTCGACCCGACCATTGCAGCAAAAGATCTGTTTGACAATTACCGCAAAGGCATCAACGGCGGGCTACTGAAGATCTTCTCCAAAATGGGCATTTCCACCCTGCAGTCTTACCACGGTGCGCAAATTTTTGAAGCCTTGGGCATCAGCAAATCAGTGGTAGATAAGTACTTTACTGGCACTGTATCGCGCATCCAAGGTTTGACCATTGATGACATCGCAAAAGAGGTGTTAGTTCGCCATCGCGTGGGCTACCCGACTCGCGAAGTTCCAGTGCAAGTGTTGGATGTGGGCGGCGTTTATCAGTGGAAACAGCGTGGCGAAAAACACCTGTTTAACCCAGAGACGATTTCGTTGCTGCAACAATCAACACGCAACAAAGATTATGTGCAGTTCAAGCAATATGCGAAAGCGGTAGATGACCAAGGCGACAACGCTGCCACGCTGCGTAGCCAGCTTGATTTTGTTAAAAATCCAGCCGGTTCGATTCCCATTGAGGAAGTGGAACCGATTGAACGTATTTTAAAACGCTTCGCAACTGGTGCCATGTCGTTTGGTTCCATCTCCTACGAAGCGCACTCAACGTTAGCCGTGGCGATGAACCGTATTGGCGCGAAATCCAACTCGGGTGAAGGCGGTGAAGATCCAGCACGCTTTGAACGCAAAGAAAATGGCGATTGGGAACGCTCTGCAATTAAGCAGGTCGCTTCTGGTCGTTTTGGCGTGACCTCTTACTACCTCACCAATGCCGATGAGCTACAGATCAAAATGGCTCAAGGTGCGAAACCAGGTGAAGGCGGCCAACTGCCAGGTGATAAAGTCGATGATTGGATCGGCGCGACACGCCACTCGACTCCGGGAGTCGGTCTTATTTCACCACCACCACATCACGATATCTATTCGATCGAAGATTTGGCGCAACTGATCTTTGATTTGAAAAACGCGAACCGTACCGGCCGCGTCAACGTGAAATTAGTTTCCGAAGCCGGGGTTGGTACTATCGCCTCCGGTGTGGCTAAAGCCAAAGCGGATGTGGTATTAATTGCTGGCTATGATGGCGGCACGGGTGCATCACCGATGTCTTCGATTCGTCACACAGGCTTACCTTGGGAGCTCGGCCTTGCTGAAACGCACCAAACCTTGCTTAAAAATGGCCTGCGTAATCGCATTGTCGTGCAAAGTGACGGTCAGATGAAAACACCACGTGACCTTGCAATGGCGACATTGTTAGGCGCGGAAGAGTGGGGAATTGCCACCGCTGCGCTAGTGGTTGAAGGGTGTATCATGATGCGTAAGTGTCATAAAAACACCTGCCCAGTAGGGATTGCGACACAAAACAAAACCTTGCGTGAGCGCTTTGATGGCCGCGTAGACGATGTCGTCACCTTCTTCCAATACATGGCGCAAGGCTTACGTGAAATCATGGCTGAACTGGGTTTCCGTACTATCGATGAAATGGTTGGCCAATCGCATAAACTGAAAGTGCGTGACAACATCAACCACTGGAAATACAAAAACCTCGATTTGTCACCAGTGTTGTACATTCAAGAGCCTCGTGCAGAAGATGGTGTTTATTGCCAAACCAAACAAAATCATCATCTAGAAAACGTGCTAGATCGTCAGCTAATTCAAGTAGCCAACCCCGCGCTTGAGAAAGGCGAAGCGGTTAACGCAGTCTTCCCTATCGTCAACACTGACCGTAGCACGGGTACTATGCTGTCGAACGAAATATCGAAGGTATACAAAGACCAAGGTCTACCTCAGCCAATGAAAGTTAAATTCAACGGCTCCGCAGGACAATCATTCGGTGCATTCCTTGCTAAAGGTGTAACGTTTGAAGTAGAAGGTGATGCCAACGATTATTGGGGCAAAGGTTTATCTGGCGGTACCTTAGTGCTCTACCCTGACACGCGCTCAACCATCATTGCGCAAGATAATATCGTGGTGGGTAACGTCTGTTTCTATGGCGCAACTTCTGGTGAATCCTATATTCGCGGCCTTGCTGGAGAACGTTTCTGCGTGCGTAACTCAGGAGCCAAAGTGGTCGTAGAAGGTATCGGCGATCACGGCTGTGAATACATGACAGGTGGCGTCGCAGTGATCCTCGGTTCGACAGGACGTAACTTTGCGGCTGGTATGAGTGGCGGTGTAGCCTACGTGTGGAATCGACATGGAGACTTCGAAACTAAGCTTAACGCTGAATTGGTTGATCTCGACCCACTGCAACAAGAAGATACCGATCTGCTACGTGAGATGCTCAACAAGCATGTTCAGTTCACAGGAAGTGAAGTGGCTCAGTTATTCCTTGATAATTTTGAAGCAAACCTCACCCAAATGGTGAAAGTGATGCCGCGTGACTACAAAGCGGTTCTTCAAAAACGCAAGGCTGCAGCTGCGCAAGTACAAACGGAAGAAGTGGAGGCCGTATAAATGGGTAAGCCTACTGGATTTTTAGAACATGGCCGCGAGCTGCCAAAAAAGCTCGATCCAACGGTTCGCATTCAAAACAACCAAGAGTTTGTCCTTAACGAAGAGTTTGGTAGCAAAATTAATACTCAAGCGTCTCGTTGCATGGACTGCGGAGTACCGTTTTGCCATAACGGTTGCCCTATCGGTAACATTATTCCTGAATTTAACGATGCCGTTTATCGTGATAGCTGGGAAGAAGCTTGGAAGATCTTAAGCTCAACCAATAACTTCCCCGAGTTTACTGGTCGCGTGTGCCCTGCACCTTGCGAAAGTTCGTGCGTACTCGGGATCAACCAAGATCCCATTACCATCTGTAATATCGAAAAAACCATCGTGGAAACGGCTTATCGCGAAGGCTATGCCAAAGCGAAAAAGCCGCGTTCTCGTACTGGAAAAACCATCGCTATCATTGGCTCTGGCCCGGCGGGTTTGGCCGCAGCTGAGCAGCTGAACAGCGCGGGTCACTCAGTTACTGTGTTTGAACGTGATGAAAAAGTCGGCGGCCTGCTGCGTTTTGGCATTCCGGATTTCAAACTGGGTATGGACGTTATTGATCGCAAAATCAATTTGATGGCAGAATCGGGCGTCAAGTTTGAAGTAAACGCACATATCGGTGTTGATATCAACGCACAGCAACTGCGCCAAGAGTTTGATGTCATCTTGCTTACTGGTGGCTCTACCGTGCCTCGTAACCTGCCGATTCCGGGGCGCGAGTTAAAAGGGGTTCATTTTGCGATGGAGTTTCTGGCACAAAATAACCGCCGCGCGAATAACATGGATCTTAAAACTGACGAGATCCACGCTAAGGGCAAACATGTGGTGGTGATTGGTGGTGGTGATACTGGTTCTGACTGTGTCGGAACCTCAAACCGACACGGCGCCGCAAGCATCACGCAAGTTGAAATCATGCCGATCCCAGCCAATAAACGCCCAGCCAACATGCCTTGGCCGCAATATCCAATGATTTTGCGCACCTCAACCTCCCACGAAGAGGGCTGCGAACGTCATTGGAATATTCTAACCAAAGAGTTCCTCGGCAACGAGCAAGGTCAAGTCACGGGGCTACGTGTTGCTGATATCGTTTGGCAAGATGCAAAACCGGGTGAGCGCCCGAACTTTGATGAAGTCGCGGGCAGTGAACGTATTATTGCGTGTGATATGGCTTTCCTTGCTATGGGCTTTTTACATCCAGAACCACATGGTGTACTTGCTCAACTTGATATCAAGTTAGATGAGCGTGGCAATGTGGCAACACAAGGTTTTGCGACCAACCAAAAAGGTGTTTTCGCTGCAGGTGATATGCGCACAGGACAATCGTTAGTCGTACGTTGTATCAATGAAGGGCGCGAGTGCGCACGAGAGATCGACGCTTACTTGATGGGCAACACCAACTTAGAAGCGAAAGCCGACTCATTGATGCTTTCAGCCTAGTGCCTCGCGCTCTTTTCGCTGGTTCAAGGTGATCCAGAGCGCTAAGCAGCGATGATTTCTTCCAACGTTCTACTTTTTGGCCAGCATTTAATGCTGGCCTTTTTTATGGCTAATTCTTATTCCATGAGATTACCCACGTTAACAAACTGTAACAACAAAAATTCTATCTCATTGAATATATTATATTAATCTAGATGATTAGGTGGTAAATCCCATTGCAACATGATTTTTCACCAACAACTTGACCTTTTGCACCATAAGCTATAGGTTGTGAAGTCAGTGAAAATTAAAATAATCATTTTTGTTAAAATTTAAATTGAGAATGAACGCATAATTACCCACTTAAAACAACAAAAATAGAATAGTTAGTCATTTACTGTCTGGATGACAGAGAAGCAAAGGGAGAATTGCAATGGCTCTATATGATCCAAGTTTAGAGAAAGACAACTGTGGATTTGGTTTGATCGCCCACATGGAAGGCCAAACCAGCCATAAATTAGTCAGAACCGCGATTTCAGCATTAGATCGTATGACCCACCGTGGCGGCATCGCAGCCGATGGTAAAACCGGTGATGGCTGTGGTCTATTACTACAAAAACCAGATAGTTACCTACGACTCATCGCTGAAGAAAAAGGCTGGAAGCTCGCCAAACAGTATGCGATTGGTATGATTTTCTTCAGCCAAGATCCGGTCAAAGCGCAATCAGCGCGCGATATTATCAACAAAGAACTGGCGCAAGAAACACTCACAGTGACAGGTTGGCGAACCGTACCAACGAACCAAGCTGTACTTGGCCCTATTGCTGCCGAATCCGTGCCTGATATTCAACAAGTCTTTATTAGTGCTCCCGCTGGTTGGCGTGAACGAGACATTGAACGACGCCTTTACATTGCTCGCCGTCGCATTGAAAAACAGATCACCGAAGATCGTGATTTCTATATTTGCTCACTATCGACTCAAGTCATTGTTTACAAAGGCTTGTGCATGCCTGCTGACTTACCGCGCTTTTATCTTGACCTAGCTGATCTACGGATGGAATCAGCCATTTGCTTGTTCCACCAGCGCTTTTCAACCAATACTCAGCCACGTTGGCCACTGGCACAGCCGTTCCGCTACTTAGCGCACAATGGTGAAATCAATACTATCGAAGGGAACCGTCAATGGGCGCGAGCACGGGCTTACAAATTTGCCTCTCCCCTACTACCGGATCTGCAAACCGCCGCGCCATTTGTCAATGAAACAGGTTCCGATTCATCAAGCTTAGACAACATGCTCGATCTGTTTTTAGCGGGGGGAATGGATATTTTCCGTGCCATGCGTATGTTAGTACCGCCGGCGTGGCAAAATCACCCTGATATGGACCCAGACCTTCGTGCCTTTTACGACTTTAACTCAAAACACATGGAGCCATGGGATGGCCCGGCTGGCATTGTGTTATCGGATGGCCGTTATGCTGCTTGTAACCTTGATCGCAATGGCCTTCGCCCTGCGCGTTATGTGATCACCAAAGATAAACTCATCACCCTCGCCTCTGAAGTCGGAATTTGGGATTACGCGCCCGATGAAGTGGCTGAAAAAGGCCGCGTTGGGCCCGGTGAACTGCTGGTGATCGACACCCGCCATGGGAAATTGTGGCAATCTAGTGAAATTGATAACGATCTCAAAAGCCGCCACCCTTATGGCGAGTGGATGAAAAATAACGTCCACCGATTAACGCCATTTTCTGAACTCAGTGACGACTTGGTGGGCGAGCGCAGCTTTGACAATGACGAGCTGAAAACCTATCAAAAACAGTTTGCAATGAGCAACGAAGAGATTGATCAAGTACTGCGCGTACTGGGAGATGTAGGCCAAGAAGCGGTGGGATCAATGGGTGATGATACGCCGATGGCGGTGCTCTCTTCGAAAGAGCGCTTGGTCACCGATTATTTCCGTCAAAAATTTGCCCAAGTAACCAACCCGCCTATCGATCCACTACGTGAAAAACACGTGATGTCACTGGCCACCAGCATCGGCCAAGAGATGAACGTGTTCTGTGAAACCGATGGTCACGCTTATCGTGTTACCTTTGATTCACCTATCTTGCTCTATTCTGACATGCAACAGCTATTGGAGCTCAGCGACAAACACTATCGCAATACCATTTTAGACATCAATTACGATCCACAGCATAAGGATCTCAAGCAAGCTTTGCTCGAACTTTGCCAACAAGCAGAGGAGGCCGTACGCCAAGGATCGGTATTGATCGTATTGTCTGACCGCGCTTTGCATAAGGATAAACTGCCGCTCCCAGCGGCAATGGCCGTGGGCGCAGTACACACTCGCTTAGTCGAAGCCAATTTACGCTGCGATGCAAACATCATTATCGAAACCGCCACCGCACGTGACCCTCATCAATTTGCAGTCTTAATCGGCTTTGGCGCAACAGCCGTCTACCCTTACTTGGCCTACGAAACGCTCGGCAAAATGATTGATGATGGCACGTTGGAAAAAAGCTATCGCGAGGTGATGCAAAACTACCGGTACGGTATCGACAAAGGTTTATTGAAAATCATGTCGAAAATGGGCATTTCAACCGTCGCTTCTTATCGCTGCTCGCAGCTGTTTGAAGCGGTTGGCCTACATAGCGACGTAGTTCAGTTGTGTTTTAAAGGTGTCACCACGCGCATTCAAGGTGCTAACTTCGAAGACTTCCAACAAGATCTATTTAATTTAGCGCGCAAAGCGTGGACCAAACGTAAAACGCTCGAACAAGGTGGCTTATTAAAATACGTGCATGGTGGTGAATACCATGCCTATAACCCAGATGTGGTTGGTACCTTACAAGCCGCAGTTAAATCAGGTGAAAGCGCCGATTACCAAAGCTTTGCCCAGCAGGTCAACGCACGCCCCGTCGCGATGCTACGCGATTTACTGCGCTTAAAAAAATCAGCGACACCGCTAGCACTGGAAAAAATCGAACCCAGTACGGAGCTATTTAAACGTTTTGATTCTGCGGCGATGTCGATTGGCGCCTTAAGCCCAGAAGCTCATGAAGCGTTAGCGACCGCAATGAACCGCTTAGGTGGCTACTCCAACTCTGGTGAAGGTGGGGAAGATCCACGCCGTTTTGGCACTGAACGTAACTCCCGTATTAAGCAGGTCGCATCAGGGCGTTTTGGCGTGACTCCGCATTACCTCACCAATGCTGACGTGCTGCAAATTAAAGTGGCGCAAGGAGCGAAGCCGGGTGAAGGTGGCCAACTTCCCGGCCATAAAGTGACCGCAGAAATTGCCAAGTTGCGCTATTCAGTACAAGGCGTAACCTTAATTTCGCCACCGCCGCACCACGATATTTATTCGATTGAAGATTTAGCCCAGCTGATTTTCGATCTCAAACAAGTTAACCCAAAAGCTTTGGTTTCGGTCAAATTGGTTTCAGAGCCGGGCGTTGGCACCATTGCCACTGGCGTTGCCAAAGCCTACGCCGATCTTATCACTATTTCTGGTTATGACGGCGGTACAGCGGCTAGCCCGCTCACCTCGGTAAAATACGCTGGTAGCCCTTGGGAACTCGGCCTTGCTGAAACCCAACAAGCGTTAGTCGCAAACGGCCTGCGCCACAAAATTCGACTTCAAGTTGACGGTGGTCTAAAAACAGGACTGGACGTGATTAAAGGCGCGATTTTAGGTGCCGAAAGCTTCGGTTTTGGCACAGCTCCTATGGTCGCGATGGGCTGTAAATTCTTACGGATTTGCCACCTTAATAACTGTGCGACGGGCGTAGCAACGCAAGATGAAACGCTGCGTAAAGAGTATTTCAAAGGCTTACCTGAGATGGTGATGAACTATTTCATCGGTCTTGCCGACGAGGTCCGTGGTTACTTGGCACAGTTGGGCGTTGAAAAGCTCACCGATCTGATTGGCCGCACCGATTTACTAGAAGTACTTGAAGGGATGACCGCCAAGCAAAGCAAATTGGACTTATCCGGTTTATTGGAAGCGCCAGTATCCGCTCAGGGTCATCCGCTTTACTGGACTCAACCCAATACACCGTTTGATAAAGGACAACTTAACCAACAATTTGTCGATGACGCTTTAGCGGCAGTTGAAGCACAACAATCGATCAGCTTGTATTACAACGTACAAAATACTGACCGCTCGCTCGGTGCTCGCCTATCTGGTGAAATCGCCAAACGTTATGGTAACCAAGGCGTGGCCGCCTCGCCGATTAAAATTTATCTCGATGGCACAGCAGGTCAGTCATTTGGTGTATGGAACGCGGGTGGTGTTGAGCTTTACCTTACTGGCGATGCCAATGACTATGTTGGTAAAGGGATGGCAGGCGGAAAGCTGGTCATCAAACCCCACCTTGGTACCGCTTTTAACTGCAACGACGCTACGATCATCGGCAACACCTGTTTATATGGCGCAACGGGCGGCAAGCTGTTTGCGGCAGGCAAAGCGGGAGAGCGTTTTGGTGTGCGTAACTCTGGCACTATCACAGTTATCGAAGGCGCTGGTGATAACGCTTGCGAATACATGACAGGCGGAATCGTCGCCATTTTGGGTGCAACAGGCGTTAACTTTGGCGCGGGTATGACGGGCGGCTTTGCTTACGTGATGGATGAAAACGGTGATTTCCAAGGTCGAGTCAATAGTGAATCAGTAGAGGCTATTTCATTGCAAGATCTCTACATTCACCAAGAACATTTACGTGGTTTAATTGCCGAGCATTTGGAAGAGACGGGGTCGGTGCATGCTGAACAGATCTTAGCGAACTTTGATGAATGGATTCCAAAGTTCTATCTCATCAAACCCCAGGCGGCGGATCTGCAAACCCTACTCGGCCATCAAAGCCGCAGTGCCGCCGAACTTCGCGTTCAAGCGCAATAATTGGAAGGAGCCAGATTAATGAGCCAGAACGTATACCAATTTATTGATGTGAATCGAGTTGATCCGGCAAAAAAGCCGCTCACTATTCGCAAAATCGAGTTCGTCGAAATTTACGAACCCTTTACTAAACAGCAAGCGACCGCTCAAGCGGATCGCTGCTTAGATTGCGGCAACCCTTACTGCGAATGGAAATGCCCAGTGCACAACTACATTCCGCAATGGCTAAAACTGGCCAACGAAGGGCGCATTATTGAAGCCGCTGAACTATCGCACCAAACCAACAGCTTGCCCGAAGTCTGTGGGCGAGTCTGCCCACAAGATCGCCTCTGTGAAGGCTCTTGTACCCTAAACAATGACTTTGGTGCGGTCACCATAGGTAACATCGAAAAATACATTAACGACAAAGCGTTTGAGATGGGCTGGAAACCAGACATGTCGCACGTGGAGTGGACGGATAAGAAAGTGGCGATCATTGGTGCAGGCCCAGCAGGCCTAGCCGCAGCCGATATTTTAGTGCGCAACGGAGTAAAGCCCGTGGTGTTTGATCGCTATCCTGAAATTGGTGGTTTGCTAACCTTTGGTATTCCCTCTTTCAAACTTGAAAAAGGCGTAATGGAAAACCGCCGCCGCATTTTCAGTGAGATGGGCGTCGAATTTCAGCTCAACATCGAAGTAGGTAAAGACATCACACTTCAGACGCTGCTTAATGAATATGATGCCGTTTTTCTCGGTGTCGGGACTTACCAAAACATGCGCGCAGGGCTAGAAAATGAAGAAGCAAACGGTGTTTACGATGCTCTACCCTTCTTAGTGTCAAATACTTATAAAGTGATGGGTTTGGAATCACCCCAAC
This sequence comes from Vibrio sp. V12_P9A6T4, assembly GCF_963874835.1. NCBI lineage: Bacteria > Pseudomonadati > Pseudomonadota > Gammaproteobacteria > Vibrionales > Vibrionaceae > Vibrio > Vibrio sp. V12_P9A6T4. The sequence continues at coordinate 24,342 of NZ_CAWNJO010000082.1, forward strand.
CATTTATTGATATGGCGGGCAAAAAAGTCGTGGTACTTGGAGGCGGAGACACTGCGATGGATTGCGTGCGTACTTCCATTCGCCAACATGCCGCCAAAGTGATTTGTGCCTACCGACGCGATGAAGAGAACATGCCGGGTTCACGCCGAGAAGTGAAAAATGCCAAAGAAGAAGGCGTAGAATTTATGTTCAACCTGCAACCGCTCGCCATTGAGGTCAATGAACAAGGCCAAGTGAGTGGCGTTAAAGTGGTGCAAACCGCTTTGGGGGAGCCTGACACTGCAGGGCGTCGCAAGCCCGAGCCCGTTGCGGGCAGCGAACATGTGTTGGCAGCCGATGCCGTCATTATGGCGTTTGGTTTTCAGCCACATGCCATGCCATGGCTTGAGCCATTCGGTGTTGAACTTGATCAATGGGGACGCATTAAGGCCGCGTCGCAGCAATCGTTCCAGTACCAAACCAGTAATGAAAAAATTTTTGCTGGTGGGGATGCCGTACGCGGCTCCGATCTGGTCGTCACTGCCATTGACGAAGGGCGCAAAGCCGCAGAAGGAATACTTGACTACTTAGGCTTTTAAGCCTTAACTGCTTAATATCCTTGAAGGATTCATGGTAACGTGAATCCTTTTTTCTTAGGCCATTTTCCTTCAGCCATCGACACTGCAGCTCGCTTGTATTTTGGCGATTGGTAATGAGGATTCATTTGATAAGGACTATCATGCGCGTAGTACTAAGTTTACTGATGTTTGCCACACTAACCGCTTGCAGCCAAGGAGTGACAACTATGACCGATCGCACTGCGACCCCTTGCGGAAATAAACCGAATTGCGTTTCGACTCAAGATGAGCGTAACGCGTTCTCGCTCTCTCCCTTTATCCTCAAAACAGGCGTCTCTTTAGATAAAATTGAAGCGGTTGCGCTTTCTATTCCTCGCTCTAAAACGGCGGTGAAAGAGGACAATTATCTCCGCATTGAATGCACCAGTCGTATTTGGCGATTTGTGGATGATCTTGAACTTAAGATAGAGAACGGGCGTTTAATCGTACGATCTGAATCGCGCATTGGTTATTCAGATATGGGCGTCAATCGTAAGCGAGCAGAAACACTGCGAGAAAACCTCACCAAAGCAGGCTTGATTGAATAGTTGCTCAATATCGCACTGGCGGAAAGTTTCGTGCTAAACTTCGGCCAATTTTGCTATACCCAAACAACTTGGAGTTGCAGGTAGGCGGCAAGTGAGTGAGTCCCCATGAGCGTAGGCAAACTATGTGATTGGGGTGAGCGAACGTAGCCAACACCGCTGCGGCCTCAAGTAGGAAGGGCATATTCACCAGATATTTACTATTAAACGAATATTTACTACTAACCGAATAAGAGAAACCTCATGAAAATCGGCATTATTGGCGCGATGGAGCAAGAAGTCGCGATATTAAAAAACGCAATCGACAATGTTCAAGAAGTCAGCAAAGCGGGCTGCACCTATTTTTCAGGTCAAATCCATGGGGTGGATGTGGTGCTGCTACAATCTGGCATTGGTAAAGTCGCCGCAGCCATTGGCACCACTCTTTTACTTAATGAATACCAACCAGATGTAGTGATTAACACCGGTTCTGCAGGTGGTTTTGATTCAAGCTTAACCATGGGTGATGTAGTCATTTCAAGCGAAGTTCGTCACCATGATGCCGATGTAACAGCATTTGGCTATGAAATGGGGCAAATGGCAGGTCAACCAGCCGCTTTCAAAGCGGATGATGCATTGATCCGCGTTGCAGAACAAGCACTCACACACATCAAAGATAAGCACGCGGTACGCGGCCTGATTTGTACCGGGGATGCTTTCGTTTGTACCGCTGAACGTCAAAGCTTTATTCGCCAACACTTCCCAACCGTGATTGCCGTTGAGATGGAAGCTTCAGCAATTGCACAAACTTGCCACCAATTCAAAGTGCCTTTTGTGGTCGTTCGCGCCATTTCAGATGTAGCCGATAAAGCGTCTCCGATGTCCTTTGATGAATTTTTACCGCTTGCCGCACAAAGCTCATCAGAAATGGTGATTAAGATGGTCGAACTGCTTAAGTAAGCAGTGACAGACTCAACATGGACGAGTTAATCACCTACTTGTATGCCAACGGTACGCTCCTCGTTATGTGGGGAGCGGTTGCCTTTCATCTTATTTTACCCATCCCACGTAACGCTCATCCCGTCACTTTGTGGCGAAAATTTGCGGAAATATTAGCGGATAAAGTCAATACCAGTAGCAGTTATTCACAAAGCCTACTTTCCGGCACACTGGCTTGGCTATTGATGTGCCTACCCGCATGGGTCACCTTAGTCGCGTTAAAACCTTTGGTATGGCAACCTCAACTATTTGATTTAGCGCTACTATTACTCGCATTTGATTGGCGTAGCCAAGAATTATTAGCCAATCAGCTCATCGGTGCACTCAGCAAAGAAGACAAAAAATACGCTCGCAGCGTACTTGCCCCTTTTGTGAATCGTGAAACCGATAGCTTGTCAGCGCTGGGGTTAGGTAAGGCGGGGGCTGAAACCGTCATTATTGGCTATGGGCGCAACGTGATCGCGGTGCTGTTTTGGTACGCCTGTCTTGGCGGTATTGGCGCGTTGATGTACCGTCTCATCGCGGAACTCGCCAGAGCTTGGGCGCCTTCGCGAGCGGCGTTTCATCCTTTTGGTATTCCATCGGTACGCTTGCTGGCTGTGCTTGACTTTGTGCCACTGCGCCTATTTAGCCTATTGATTATCATTGGTCGCAACGCATCAAACACCTTCTCAGCCATGTTACAACAAAGCCGCTTATGGCCACTCCCGGGGCCTGCATGGCTGTTAACCGCCGTCGGCAATAAACTATCACTGGCCTTAGGTGGCCCAGCTATCTACGGTGATAAAAAAGCCCTGCGCGTAAAAATAGGCGGACGTATCGCCCCATCAGCCTTCCACCTTGCGCAAATCCAAAAACTGTTAGCTTGGCGTATTTTCGCGTGGATAGCATTAGAGAGCGCGATACTGCTGCTCGTCCATCAAGGATTTTAGATGCGTTTACTGTTTCTCAATATTGTCGTCACGCTGTGCGTAACTTTTCCAGTTCAAGCGCAAGTTAAACGCATCATTAGCTTAGCCCCTCATGCCACGGAATTGGCCTTTTCGGCTGGCCTTGGTGATAAATTGGTGGCCGTCAGCGAGTACAGTGACTACCCAGCACAAGCACTCAAACTCGAAAAAGTGGCCAATTACCAAGGGTTGAATATAGAGCGCATTCTTACCCTAAAACCGGATTTAGTGATTGCTTGGCCTGCGGGCAATCCGGCGAAGGAGCTCGATAAATTAGAGCAGTTAGGGCTGAGGATTTATACGACAAAAACTCAAAAACTCGATGACATTGCCAATAATATTGAAGCACTTAGCCAATTTGCCGATGATCCGAGTATCGGCCAGCAAGCGGCGCGTGATTTTCGTCAATCACTCATCACTCTGAAACAGAGTTATGGCAGCCAAAGTAAAGTTCGTTATTTCTATCAACTCAGTGAAAAACCGATCATCACACTGGCCAAAGGCAGTTGGCCCAGTGAGGTCTTTGAATTTTGTGGCGGCGAAAATATTTTTGCCAACAGCGCATCCCCCTACCCTCAAGTTGGGATTGAGCAAGTGCTGCTGGCTAAACCTGATGTAATTTTCACCTCTGAACATGCGATAAAAAATGGCACGATGTGGCAAAAGTGGCAACAGCAACTACCCGCTGTACAAAACGGGTTTGTGTGGGCACTGACCTCAGATTGGTTAAATCGACCAACGCCCAGAACACTGCAAGCGATAGAAGAAGTGTGTGAGTACTTTTCCGTCGTTCGCCAAAAACGCTAACGCTTGCGTAATAAAATCTCGTACAATTCCTGCCCGAATTTTGTTCCATTAACGACTAAAGAGAACCCAGTAACATGGACTCCATGCTGCTCTATCTTATTGACTTATTTGGTACGGCTATCTTTGCCATTTCTGGCGTATTATTAGCTGGTCGATTAAAAATGGACCCGTTTGGCGTGGTCGTGCTTGCGAGCGTTACTGCAATTGGCGGTGGAACAATTCGTGATATGGCATTGGGTGCGACGCCAGTCTTCTGGATAAAAGACACCACTTATCTTTGGGTCATTTTCATCACTTGTTTACTCACCATGCTGCTGGTTCGCAGGCCTAAACGCGTTGCTTGGTGGATCTTACCCGTTTGTGATGCAATCGGTTTAGCCGTGTTTGTTGGCATTGGTGTTGAAAAGGCGATGAACTATCAAGACTCGGCCATGGTTGCGGTAATCATGGGCGTTATTACTGGCTGTGGCGGCGGTATTATTCGTGATGTACTGGCCCGTGAGATTCCAATGGTGCTACGCAGCGAAGTCTATGCTACAGCTTGTATCATCGGCGGTCTGTTTCATACCACAGCACTGGCGATGGACTACGATAGCTCAAGCGCCTTTCTGGCCGGAGTCGCCTCAACCTTGATCATTCGACTTGGCGCGATCCGCTGGCACTTATCACTGCCCACTTTTGCACTGAATAAATAAAGCCGATCTCATCAAAACCACAAACAGTAACATGTACAGACGCTATGGGTTATGGTCGCTTTGCGATAAGATGAGCTAATCTATTCCTCATCGTCATTAATTATGTTGCTAGAAGGTATCGAAACTTTGCTGGTGCTGAGCAAAGAAAAAACCATGGGGCGTACGGGCAGCCTACTCTACATTAGCCAGTCCGCCGTTAGTAAGCGGATTGCTAATTTAGAAAAAAGGGTCGGTAAAAAGCTGATTGAGCCTGATGGCCGACAGATTAAATTAACCACAGATGCACAAGCCTTGGTTGAAACTATCGGCCCAAGCTTTAGTGAGTTATGCGGTTTGATTTTCGATCAGCAATCTTTTACGGATGACACACTGATCAAGATAGACTGCTCAGAAACGTTAGTCGCTGGCTATATTAATACCACCATGGGGCAGTACCTCAAGCACGATAAGTTCATCACCATCACCACGAACCATACGCCGAGGATTGTTCAGCACGTTCAATCAGGCAAAGCGACATTAGGATTTTGCGCAGGCTACTTACCCGCTAATCATGGGCTAATGACGTTTCATCTGGTAGATGAATCCTTTTACATTGTCAGCCAAACACCCTTATCTTCGTTACCTAAACAGCTCGTTACCAATGATTTGTCCAACCCAGCGAACGCCTATCAAGTCGATATATTGGCGAAACTCGCCATCACGCCGCAGATGGAAATGGACTCGTATACGGCCGCAGCACAATTGGCATTAGGAGGCATGACGCCTGCTTTAGTACCACTGTCAGTGATTAAAGCACTGAACATTGAACCTCGCTACTACTTTGATTTTGATGAACTGCAACCTTTGGTTCGGCCTGTTCATCTCTGTCTGCGCAGCAATAGTTATCGCTCGCCAAGGGTCAAAAGATTGATAACAACCATTGCTGATGCTGTTGCCAAAGAAGTTTTATTGCCATCAACATCGACATCACAATAACTAATGGGCGGATCCATTTCTGCCCTTTAGTCACCACTATCTTTGCACCCATTCTCGCCCCTAAAAAACCACCAACGGCCATCACCAGCCCTATCTTCCAAATCGGCAAGCCAGCAATAACAAAAAAAAGCAGCGCAGCAATGTTTGAAGTGAAGTTGAGAACCTTGGTTCTTGCAGTCGCTTCAATCAACGAAAAATGACCTAACACGACAAAACAGACCGTAAAAATAGACCCGGTGCCCGGACCGAAAAAACCATCATAAAAGCCGATACCAAAACCGACCGTAAAAGCAAAAGCCGTTTCAGACAATGGAGCAGGCCCATTGTGGGTTTTCGTCGCGGGTGCAAGTAGAAAATAGAGTGAAATACCGATCAGCAAAAGCGGGATTAAGCTGGTCAACAAACTGGCATCCATATGCTGCACAAGTTCAGCCCCACACGCAGCGCCGATAAAAGTACAAGCTATCGCCAACTTCATCTCTTTTAGGTTCACAATGCCATTGCGTACAAAATACCAAGTGGCGGAAAAACTGCCAAATGAGCTTTGCAGCTTATTGGTAGCCAGCGCTTGAGTCGGTGGCACGCCTACTGCCAGCAAAGCCGGCAAAGTAAGCAAACCGCCACCGCCAGCCATCGCATCAATGAACCCTGCAATCCCTGCAACCAAAAACAACAGGCCTAATACTTCCAGTGAAAGTTCCATTTCTTATCAACGCATTGAACAATAAAAACCAACAATAACACCACTTAAAAGGTGAAAATAGCGAAAGCCAAGACAACAACCCATTCCCATTTTTCATCAATTAAAAAGCTATCCTCTAAGCCAAATCTCTTCTTCATTGGTAAAACGATTCAATTCGGCCGAAAAAAAAGCCCGCTTAATTCAGCGGGCAATGAGGTTGTCATGTAGGTCTTAGACCTACTGATTTATTATTTTTTAACGCTTATGCTAAGTGTGCTTTCACTTGCGCGTGTAACTCTTGCACTGACGTAACTGATGACTTCGCATCGGCCGTATGAGACATACAGGTTGCAAAAGCAGCATTCAGTGTTGTGGTGTAGTTCACTTTTTGTGCTAATGCTCCACGACGAAGAACTTTAGAATCTTCAATCGCTTGACGCCCTTCGGCCGTATTAATGATGTAGGTGTATTCATTATTCTTAATACGGTCAAGAATATGAGGGCGACCTTCATGCACTTTATTCACCAAACGTGGGTTAATACCGGCTTCACCTAAAATTACGGCGGTACCGTGGGTAGCATCAAGCTGATAACCTAATTTCACCAGTTTCGACGCTAAATCAACCACACGCTGTTTATCACCTTCACGTACAGAGAGCAGAGCTCGGCCGCCTTCAGGATAAACATTACCGCAACCTAATTCCGCTTTTGCATAAGCTTCAGCAAACGTTGCACCCACACCCATCACTTCACCCGTTGAACGCATTTCAGGGCCAAGCAGTGGGTCAACACCAGGGAATTTATTAAATGGCAGAACCACTTCTTTCACTGAGTAGTAAGGAGGAATGATCTCTTTAGTAAAGCCTTGTGACTCTAGAGACTGCCCTGCCATCACGCGCGCGGCAATTTTGGCAAGCGGTGCGCCCGTTGCTTTTGACACAAACGGTACAGTACGAGCGGCACGAGGGTTAACTTCAATCAGGTAAACTTGATTATCTTTAACCGCAAACTGCGTGTTCATCAAACCACGAACGCCTAATTCAAACGCCAGCTTCTCAACTTGTTCACGCATCACATCTTGGATTTCTTGGCTTAACGTGTAAGCCGGTAGAGAGCAAGCTGAGTCACCAGAGTGAACACCCGCTTGTTCAATGTGCTCCATGATGCCGCCAATGACGACACGCTCACCATCACAAATCGCATCGATATCGACTTCAATTGCATCATCGAGGAAGCGATCAAGCAGTACTGGGGATTCGTTAGACACACTGACCGCTTCGTTAAAGTAACGACGCAGATCTTGTTCGTCATAGACGATTTCCATCGCGCGGCCACCAAGAACGTAAGACGGGCGTACCACCAGCGGGAAGCCGATGTCTTTCGATTTTTCAATCGCCTGTTCCATTGTGGTCACTGTTGCGTTTTCTGGCTGCAGCAGACCTAAACGATCAACCGCTTGCTGGAAACGCTCACGATCTTCGGCGCGGTCAATCGCATCTGGGCTAGTACCAATGATAGGCACTCCAGCGGCTTCAAGTGCACGAGCCAATTTCAGTGGTGTTTGACCACCGTATTGCACGATGACGCCTTTAGGTTTTTCAACACGAACAATCGCCAATACATCTTCGAGTGTTACTGGTTCAAAATAGAGGCGATCGGAGGTGTCATAATCTGTTGAAACCGTTTCAGGGTTACAGTTAACCATGATGGTTTCATAACCATCTTCGCGTAGCGCGAGTGAGGCATGAACACAACAGTAATCAAACTCGATACCTTGACCAATACGGTTTGGACCACCGCCGAGCACCATGATTTTGTCTCTATCGGTCGGTTGTGCTTCACATTCGTCATCATAAGAGGAGTACATGTAAGCCGTATCAGACGAAAACTCCGCCGCGCAAGTATCGACACGCTTGTAAACCGGATGAATATTATATTGGTCACGCATACGACGAATTTCACTTTCAGCCACGCCAAGCAGTGAAGAGAGACGCGCATCCGCAAAACCTTTGCGCTTCATCTTGCGTAGAACATCCGCATTTAAGCCAGCAAAACCGCCCGCTTTGACTTCTTGTTCCATTTTGACCAGTTCTTCGATTTGTACCAAGAACCAGCGATCAACGTTAGTCAGGTTAAAGACCCCATCCACAGACAAACCAGCGCGGAAAGCATCTGCGATATACCAAATACGCTCAGCACCCGCTTCTTTCAGCTCATGGCGAATTTTAGTCAGTGCATCTGGTGCGTCTAAATCAACCATTTCGTCTAGGCCGTTTACGCCAATTTCCAGCCCACGCAGTGCTTTTTGCAGCGATTCTTGTTGGTTACGACCAATCGCCATCACTTCGCCCACCGACTTCATTTGCGTGGTTAAGCGATCGTTAGCACCGGCAAATTTTTCGAAGTTAAAGCGAGGAATTTTCGTCACAACATAATCAATAGTTGGTTCAAACGACGCTGGGGTTGCACCACCAGTAATGTCGTTCATTAACTCATCCAGTGTGAAACCTACCGCCAATTTAGCTGCAACTTTGGCAATAGGGAAGCCCGTCGCTTTCGATGCAAGAGCAGAAGAGCGAGAAACACGTGGGTTCATCTCGATGATCACCATGCGGCCATCTTTCGGGTTGATACCAAACTGTACGTTCGAACCACCCGTTTCTACACCGATTTCACGCAGTACGGCTAGCGATGCGTTACGCATGATCTGATATTCTTTGTCAGTTAGCGTTTGCGCAGGAGCTACCGTGATCGAGTCACCCGTGTGAATACCCATTGGGTCAAAGTTTTCAATCGCACAGACGATAATGCAGTTGTCCGCTTTATCGCGAACCACTTCCATTTCGTACTCTTTCCAACCGATGAGTGATTCATCAATCAACAACTCGTTGGTTGGCGAAAGATCAAGGCCACGGCGGCAAATCTCTTCAAACTCTTCTTTGTTGTAAGCGATACCGCCGCCGGTTCCACCCATAGTAAATGAAGGGCGAATAATGCAAGGGAAACCCACCATCTCTTGAACGCGGTAAGCTTCTTCCATAGTTTTTGCCGTATCAGCGCGAGGACAAGCTAAGCCGATTGACTTCATCGCTTTATCAAAGCGAGAACGATCTTCCGCTTTATCAATCGCATCAGCCGTTGCGCCAATCATCTCAACGCCAAACTCAGCCAAAACACCATGCTTTTCCAGTTCAAGTGCACAATTCAATGCAGTTTGGCCACCCATGGTCGGTAATACCGCGTCTGGGCGCTCTTTTTCGATGATTTTACGCACGACTTCCCAATGGATAGGCTCAATATAAGTCGCATCGGCCATCTCTGGGTCAGTCATGATAGTGGCTGGGTTCGAGTTGACCAAAATCACTCGGTAACCCTCTTCACGCAGAGCTTTACATGCTTGAGCGCCAGAGTAGTCAAACTCACAAGCCTGACCGATTACAATCGGGCCAGCACCTAGAATTAGAATACTTTTAATGTCAGTACGTTTTGGCATTGTCTACTACTCCGAATTACGCTGTGTGCTTTTTAATTAGTTCAATAAAATGGTCAAACAAAGGGGCGGCATCGTGCGGGCCAGGACTCGCTTCAGGGTGTCCCTGAAAGCTAAAGGCTGGCTTATCGGTGCGGTGAATTCCTTGTAGTGAACCATCAAATAGCGATTTGTGCGTTGCACGAAGCGTGATAGGCAGCGTTGCTTCATCAGCAGCAAAACCGTGGTTTTGTGCCGTAATCATCACCACATTACGATCCAAATCTTTCACTGGATGGTTCGCGCCATGGTGGCCAAATTTCATTTTTACTGTTTTTGCACCAGACGCCAATGCCAAAATTTGATGCCCTAAACAGATACCAAAAATAGGCAGTCCTTTCTCTAAGAACACTTTGGTTGCTTCAATCGCATAAGTACATGGTTCTGGGTCGCCAGGGCCATTTGATAAAAAGACACCATCAGGTTTCAGCGCTAGAACTTCTTCAGCCGAGGTTTGTGCTGGTACCACAGTTAGGCGGCATCCTCGGTCAACCAACATACGGAGGATATTGCGCTTTGCACCGAAATCGTAGGCAACAACGTGATAGGGCAACTCGCTGTCATCTTTCGCTTCAGGAAGTCCACCTTCGAGCGTCCACGAACCTTGTTTCCATTGGTACGCTTCTTTTGTTGTAACTTCTTTCGCAAGATCCATTCCTTTTAAACCGGGGAACTCTTTGGCTTTTACCAGCGCCAATGCTTCATCTAAATGGTCACCTGCCATAATGCAGCCATTCTGAGCTCCTTTTTCACGCAAAATGCGCGTTAGCTTGCGCGTGTCGATATCGGCAATGCCCACAATATTTTGTGATTTAAGGTAGTCAGAAAGGGAAAGTTCATTACGGAAGTTAGAAGCGATAAGAGGGAGATCGCGAATCACAAGGCCTTGTGCATGGATAGAAGAGGATTCTTCGTCTTCGGAATTGGTTCCGGTATTGCCTATGTGGGGGTAAGTAAGAGTAACGATTTGTTGAGAATAGGAAGGATCAGTGAGGATTTCTTGGTACCCCGTCATCGAGGTATTAAAGACGACTTCACCAACGGATATTCCATCAGCGCCAATGGATACACCGTGGAACACCGTCCCATCTTCTAGGACTAACAGTGCTGACTTACTCAAGACAACCTCCAGAATAAAAATGCAAAAAATATAAATTAAACTGCAAATCCGTCTTCCTTAAGGCCATAGAGTCGCGCCATAGGGTGATTTAGACAAATTGGCGGTATTCTAATGACCACCATGATTACTGTCAACATCTCATAATAAATTAAGGCAACATTTAAAGCATTAGAGATAAAAATCGAACCTAAGACAGTAAAAAAATAGGTTTGATGAGTAAAAAAATGAGAATGGAGGAATTAGAATCAGCAAACTGAAACTCTTTGATGCATTTTAAACAATCAACGACAAACAAAATCACGCAAACGTTAATCAAGCAGAGAATAAGTTCAATTTCAGGCATCTAAAACAAAAAGAAAGCAATACCGACCCAAAACACAACAAAAGTAAGTCAGTAAAGTGAAAATAAAGAGAGATAATTAAATCGGTAAAAAGAGGTGTAACAAAGATGCGCCAGCAAATACTGACGCATAATTATGTAATTAAAGATCGTTCAAACCTAACACGTCAGTCATGCTATAAAAACCGGCAGGTTTATCAGCAAGCCAAACCGCCGCTCTCACTGCACCGTTGGCAAAAGTCATACGATCCGTCGCTTTATGGGTGATTTCTACACGTTCACCGATATCAGCGAACATCGCGGTATGCTCACCCACGATATCGCCAGCACGAATCGTAGCAAAACCAATCTCATTTTTAGTACGTTCACCGGTAATACCTTCTCGCGCATAGACGGCAACGTCACTCAGTTGGTTACCCATAGCATTAGCTATCGCCTCTCCCATACCAATTGCGGTTCCTGACGGAGCATCCACTTTATGACGATGGTGGGCTTCAATGATCTCAATATCACAGTAATCACCCATCACTTTAGCCGCTTTTTCAAGCAATTTGAAAACAAGGTTAACCCCAACGCTGTAGTTAGGAGCCATGACAATCGCAATCTGTTGTGCGGCAACATTGATTTGTGCTCTTTCTGCTTCAGAAAAGCCCGTTGTACCAATCACTAGCTTCTTACCGTGTTTTCTACATAACTCAATATTGGCTAAGGTGCTCACAGGAGCTGTAAAATCAATGATGACATCGAAGTTATCTACGGCATTCTCTAGGTTATCCACCAACGCGATATCAAATCGCCCTTCACCGCATAACTCACCGATATCAACACCAACCAACGAGGACTCAGGACGCTCTGAGCCCGCACCCACTCGAGCATGGTTATTTTGATAAGTGGCTTTCACCAAATTGCGGCCCATTCGACCCGCCGCTCCTGCAATCGCAATTCTCACCATTGCGTTATTCTCCATTGTGACGACATCAGCTTAAGCTTGCATCGTTTCTCTTCGTTCAAGGTGTTTCTGTAAACTATCAACATTTGCTTGTGGTGGCTAGCGACTTAGGCAAACTCTTTCATGACGCGCTCGACGATGGGCGCATTGGCTTCAGGAAATGAATAGTTTGCCAACTCAGAAACCGCTACCCATTCTCCTTGCTGCCCTTCTTTACCATACGGCTGATGATCAAATTGTGTCACGCAAATAAAATCAAAAGTTAAGGACTTGTCTGAATAGTCAAACTCAAGGTATTGGTAAGGAGATTGCTCAGTAATATGAATACCAATCTCTTCATCTAGCTCGCGGCAAATGGCTTGTTCAATCGTTTCTCCCGCTTCAACTTTGCCGCCAGGGAACTCCCAAAAACCGCCTTTGTGAAGATGATCTGGTCGTTTGGTAATGTAAATTTCTGATTTATCGCTATTGAAGATAATAGCCGCAACAATATGAACACGTTTCATAAAGACTCCGATTCGCCGACTTCCCAACCTAGAAAATAAAGATGAGAAATATTGAGTTAAAAAAAGAGTCGCCTAAGCGACTCTTGGGGTGATCATTCAAGGGATCAGTTGATCTGTCCGTGGCACTGTTTGTACTTTTTACCGCTACCACAAGGGCAAGGCTCATTACGACCAACTTTGCGCTCTTCACGAACCATAGGCTGGTGTCCTTGATCTTCAGAAGCTTCATCTGCAACCGAACTGTCGGCACTTTGGTGCTGGAACTGTTGGCGACGCGCGGCTTCTTCCGCCTGTGCTTGACGCTGTGCTTCCATACGTTCAACTTCTTCTTGCTGCTGTACGCGCACCTTCGACAAGATAGTAATCACATCGGTTTTTAAAGAATTCAGTAGTTCTTCAAACAGCTCAAATGACTCACGCTTGTACTCTTGTTTTGGGTTTTTCTGCGCATAGCCACGTAGGTGGATGCCTTGGCGCAAATGATCCATCGCCGCTAGATGCTCTTTCCACAAAGTATCCAGAGTTTGTAGCATGACCGATTTTTCAAAATTACGCAGAACAGAAGCCCCAACCGCTTTCTCTTTTTCACGATACACACTAACCGCTTGTTCAAGAATACGTTCGCGCAGCGCTTCTTCGTACAATTTATCATCAGCATCTAGCCATTGCTGTAATGGCAGCTCTAAATCAAAATCGTTTTTCAAACGATCTTCCAATCCTTTAACATCCCACATGTCCTCAAGTGATTGTGGCGGAATGTATTCGTCAATAACGGAAGTCAGAACATCTTGACGATTCTGCTCAATCATTTCGCTGATATCGTCTGCTTCCATGAGCTCATCACGCAGCTCATAAACTACTTTACGTTGATCGTTAGCAACATCATCGTATTCAAGAAGCTGTTTACGAATATCAAAGTTACGTCCTTCGACTTTACGTTGCGCTTTTTCAATCGAGCGAGAAAGCATCTTACTTTCGATCGCTTCACCTTCATCCATACCACTTTGGATAAGGCTTGCCATACGATCTGAGGTGAAGATACGCAGCAGTGAATCTTCCATCGATAGATAGAAACGTGAAGAACCCGCATCCCCTTGACGACCAGAACGACCACGTAACTGGTTATCGATACGACGAGATTCGTGGCGTTCAGTACCAATAATGTGCAGACCACCAGCGGCTAACACTTGGTTATGAACCTCTTTCCACTTCGCTTTGATCTCATCGATCTGATCTTGTGTTGGATTCTCTAGCTGCTCAATTTGTGCCTGCCAGCTGCCGCCCAATACAATATCAGTACCACGACCTGCCATGTTAGTCGCAATCGTCACCGCGCCCGGAATACCCGCTTGCGCTACAATTTCTGCTTCTTTTTCATGGAATTTCGCGTTAAGCACGTTATGTTTCACTTTAGCTTGCTTCAACGCATTAGAAAGTAGTTCAGATTTCTCAATCGAAACCGTACCGACGAGGGTTGGTTGACCTTTTGCAACACGCGCTTTGATGTCTTCAATGATCGCCGCAAATTTTTCAGCTTCAGTGCGATACACCACATCAGGCATATCATCACGAACCATAGGTTTATTGGTTGGGATCACCACGGTTTCCAAACCGTAAATCGATTGGAATTCGAACGCTTCGGTATCGGCAGTGCCCGTCATACCAGAAAGTTTTTCGTATAAACGGAAATAGTTTTGGAAGGTGATCGACGCAAGAGTCTGGTTCTCGTTTTGGATTTTAACACCTTCTTTCGCCTCGACAGCTTGGTGTAAACCTTCAGACCAACGACGACCTGGCATGGTGCGGCCAGTGTGCTCATCAACGATGACCACTTCGCCCTCTTCTGTCACGATGTAATCAACGTTTTTCTCAAATAACACATGCGCACGCAATGCGGCATTGACGTGGTGAAGTAAGCTAATGTTCGTGGGTGAATAAAGAGTATCGCCCTCTTCCATCAAACCATTTTTCACCATTAACTCTTCAACAAATTCTTGACCCGTTTCAGTCAAATGAACTTGTTTTGATTTTTCGTCAACCGTGTAGTGACCATCACCACGATACTCTTCAGAATCTTCTTTATCTTGCTTTTGCAGAAGTGGAATGAGGGTATTAATGCGGATGTACAACTCAGAACTATCTTCTGCAGGACCCGAGATGATCAACGGCGTTCGCGCTTCATCAATAAGAATCGAGTCCACTTCATCGACTACAGCAAAGAAACGTTCACGCTGTACACGGTCTTCTTTGCGGAAAGCCATGTTGTCACGTAAGTAATCGAAACCAAACTCGTTATTGGTCCCGTAAAGAATATCGGCTTGATAAGAAAGTTTTTTCTCTTGTGGTGGCATATTGGGTACGTTAATACCGACCGTCATGCCTAAAAACTCAAACAGTGGGCGGTTTGTTTCTGCGTCACGTTTAGCAAGATAATCGTTGACAGTAACAATGTGCACGCCTTTGCCAGGCAAGGCATTGAGATACGCAGGTAAAGTCGCGGTTAACGTTTTACCTTCACCAGTGCGCATTTCTGCGATTTGACCCGCGTTGAGAACCATACCGCCGATCAACTGTACGTCGAAGTGACGCATACCATATACGCGCTTGGACGCTTCACGCACGGTGGCAAATGCTTCAGGAAGTAATTGGTCTAAGGTTTCACCTTGCTCTAAACGTTGACGAAACTCAACCGTTTTGGCTTTTAATTCTTCATCAGTTAGTGCTTCAAAAGTAGGCTCGTAGCTGTTGATCTCTTTGACAATTTTTTTAAGGCGGCGCAGCGTTCTGTCATTGCGACTGCCAATAACCTTTGTCAGTAGCTTAGTTATCATGTGTCAGGAATCTCTCTTTATTAGATCGTTTTCGATCTACTCTTAATGCCGTCAGTCTCTACCAGTTTTGAACTAAGGATACTGAGATAAATCATGTATCACAGATATTGTGACGGTGAGGTTTATTTTCAAGGTATTAAATAATTATGTAACGCATAGTGTAAGGAATTTTTGCGGCAACAACCAATAGCAAAACTATTTGTTTGAAGCACACTTAATATTTTTACGCTTTTTGAGCACTGTTTAAGCAATAAAATAGATTTATTACTATACGCATCATAGGCACCACAATAGAATTGAATGGCAACTTAAGAGGGAGACACCATGCGCGATCACCGTCCCACGTTAACGAAAGAGCTGATCAGCGATTCATCTCTGAAAAAAATACAGCAACATGCCACCGAGATCCTCGCTTTAAATAAAGTGCTCAATAAGTTGCTTCCTAAAGGAACGGCCGATCATGTCCGAGCCGCTAATGTGCGCGGTGGTCACTTAATCGTTGAAGTGGCCAGTGCATCAATAAAAATGAAGCTTGATTATGACCGATTACACATTTTGAATCAGTTACGCAACCAAGGATTTGCCAAATTGATCAGCATTGAGCTCAAGATAAACCCAGCGCTCTATCGTAATCGTGGTATGAAAGAAGAAAAAGAAACGGTCGCTCGCCCACCACTATCTGAAAATACGGCCCAGGCATTACTGATGGTGGCGAGTAGCGCTTCCCCTAAAGTCAAAAAACGTTTGGAAAATTTAGCGAAATTGGCTAGGCCCAAATAAGCGTCATCAATGAATTAGTACAAATAAAAAGGCCAGACAGTTGTCTGGCCTTTTTATTTAAAAATTGCGATTAAGCGAGAACCATATTTGGTTCAGCAAACGCCACTGGAGAGCCAACTTCTTCTTCAAAAGTAGCCCATTCCCACGCCTCTTGGTCGGCTAAGACCGCACGCAGTAGCTGGTTATTTAAACCATGGCCTGATTTATAAGCACGGAACTCACCCACAATGGAATGACCACACATGTACAAGTCACCAATGGCATCCAATACTTTATGAGTGACAAACTCATTGGCAAAACGCAAACCTTCTTCATTAAGAATACGGTATTCATCTAATACGATGGCGCAATCAAAGCTACCACCTAAACAGAGGTTTTGCGATTGTAGGTACTCAATGTCACGCATGAAACCAAAAGTACGAGCTCTTGAAATTTCTTTGACGAAACCTTGCGAGGAAAAATCAAACACCATGCGTTGTTCATCAGAATCGATAGCAGGATGTTGAAAGTCAATCTCAAAATCCATACGAAAACCGTTATGGGGTACAAGTTCCGCCCACTTATCACCATCTTCAAATCGAACTGGTTTCTTAATTCGAATAAAACGTTTTGGTGTATTCAGCGTTTGAATGCCTGCTTGTTGTAGCAAGTAAACAAATGGGCTAGCACTACCATCCATAATAGGAATTTCAGGTGCGTCAACTTCGATGATAACGTTGTCGATTCCCATGCCCGCTAATGCTGCATTTAAGTGCTCAACAGTAGAGATACGAATACCTTCATCGTTGACCAAAGCAGTACATAGCATGGTATCGCGAACAGATTCAGGGTCCGCAGGGAAGTCTACTGGAGGATTGACATCAGTACGGCGATAAATGATCCCAGTGTTTGCAGCAGCAGGGCGAAGCGTTAATGTGACTTTACGACCAGAGTGTAAGCCCACCCCAGTTGTTTTCACTATTTCTTTCAGAGTTCGTTGTCTGATCATCTACTTGCCTCTATGTCAGTGCGACAAAACACGGTCGGTAAAGCACCGACCGCGAATGCTACCATAATTTTGAACAGTGTCAAATTATGTCTAATTGTTAATCAGCCTGACGACGTAAAAATGCTGGGATATCAAGATATCCATTTTCCTTATCTGCTTTCGGTGCCGTATTTTGACTTGCACCGGAAGAAGATGAAACAGTTGACGACGATGCTGATTGCGGTTTCACTTCTGCTCTTTCTTGCAAAGGTTGTGCCGTTTTTTCTTCGATTTTCGCTGCTTGTTGAACCATTTGTGGCTGAACTGCTGGTGCGACTTTGGCTTTACCGCCTGCAACTAAAGTGATGTCTGGCTTTTTCTCATTGCCAATACCCGTTGCAACGACAGTCACGCGAATTTCGTCTGCCATATCAGGATCTAACGAAGTACCGATGACAACTGTCGCATTGTCAGACGCAAACGCCTTAACAGTATTACCGACGGTTTCAAATTCGTCTAGTCGCATATCCAAACCAGCGGTAATATTGACCAACACGCCACGAGCGCCTGCAAGATCAATATCTTCCAAAAGAGGGCTAGAAATTGCCATCTCTGCCGCTTCTTCAGCACGATCTTCGCCGCGAGCCACTCCACTACCCATCATAGCGTGGCCCATTTCTGACATCACCGTACGTACGTCAGCAAAGTCCACGTTAATCATGCCTGGGCGTGTAATCAGTTCAGCAATACCTTGTACTGCATTTTTAAGCACGTCATTCGCGCTTGCAAAGGCTTCGAGCAAAGTAATACCACGACCTAATACTTTCAGTAGTTTTTCATTAGGAATGGTAATCAAAGAGTCAACGTGTTTTGACAACTCTTCAATACCTTGTTCAGCAAATGCCAAACGTTTTTTTCCTTCAAAACTGAAAGGTTTAGTGACAACCGCTACGGTTAAGATACCCAGTTCTTTGGCAACTTCTGCAATAACAGGAGCTGCCCCAGTACCTGTACCACCGCCCATACCAGCTGCGATAAACACCATATCGGCACCCATCAGAACTTCTTTAATTCTTTCTCTGTCTTCTAGAGCTGCATCACGTCCAACTTGCGGGTTTGCACCAGCACCCAAACCTTTAGTGATATCACCACCAATTTGAATGACGCTACTTACGCTTGTTTTACGAAGTGCTTGCGCATCGGTATTGACACTGATGAATTCCACGCCTTCGATGGACTCACGCACCATGTGTTCAACAGCGTTACCGCCACCACCACCAACTCCAACGACTTTAATTACAGCATCGTCAGACATTTCCATCATCGGTTCAAACATGTGTTATCTCCGTTTTCCCTGCAACTCAGGTTAAAACTCTTTTTGTATCCAGTTACGCAAACGACCAATTAAGCTCGACATGGATTGGCGTTTCGGTTCGCTGTATTCCGTGTCGTCATTAATTTGGCTCTCTTTCGCATAATGAAGTAAACCAACCGCCGTAGAATGATACGGCTCTTTTACGTAATCTGTAAGGCCACTCACCTCTAAAGGCTTGCCTACGCGAACTTGATTGCGGAAAACGCGTTCCGCACACTCAACCAAACCTTCAATTTGCGCAGCGCCGCCAGTTAAAACAACACCAGCCGCTAAATGGTGTTTAATACCATTTTTGCGCAATTTGTCTTGGACAGTATCTATAGTTTGGTTAACTAATCCCATTAATTCAGTGTAGCGAGGTTCAATCACTTCCGACAAGGTTTGTCTTTGCAAACTTCGCGAAGGTCTTCCTCCTACACTTGGGACGTTAACGGTATCATCCTTGCTTACCAATTCACTCAGCGCACAGCCATATTTTACTTTAATCTCTTCAGCATCACTGACTGGTGTGCCAAACGCAAAAGCAATATCACTGGTTACTGCGTTTCCTGCATAAGAAAACACTTCAGTATGTCGTAACGCACCACCGGTCCAGATAGCAACATCCATAGTGCCTGCGCCTATATCAATCACGCACACACCTAACTCTCGCTCATCTTCCGTAATAACTGCATTACTTGCCGCTAAACCAGAGTAAACCAGTTGTTCAACTTTTAAACCACAGCGTTCTACCGCTTTGATAATATTTCTCGCCATATCATTATGACAAGAAATAAGATGCACGCTCACTTCCATGCGCACACCTGATAAACCAAGCGGGTTTTTAATTCCCTCTTGGTAATCAATCGTAAATTCTTGAGGAATGACGTGCAATATTCTTTGCTCTTCCCCAATTTTTATTGATTTGGCGGTATGAATCGCTCGATCCATATCCTCTTGAGAAACTTCTTCATCTGAAATAGTTCCCATGCCTTTTTCAATACGGCTCGCAATATGTCGCCCAGATAGAGAGAGAAACACATTACTAATTTGGCATTCCGCCATTAATTCTGCTTGGTCAACCGCTCTTTGGACAGACTTAACGACCGATTCAAGATCGTTAACTCCCCCTTTATCCATCCCACGGGATGGGCTCGTACCAGCGCCAATAATATTAATTTGACCGTCAGGCAGTATTTCACCGACTAAAGCTGACACGGTGGCTGTGCCTATATCAAGACCAACAATAATGTTGTCATCAGCGGTCTTAGTCATTTTTACTCTCTTGTGCTTCTTGTTCAGGGAACCAACCTACTGCGGCTCCTGTATCATATCTAAGATCGATATAGCTAACTTGTTCAGCTTTATTACCTAAATTCTTATACAGCGAAATAAAACGTGCAACTCGCTCATCTAGTGATTCTTTACCTAACTCTAAGCGGATGCCATTATCTAAAATTATTTGCCACGCTCGACGATCGTTGAGTAACAGTGACGATATATTTAAGTTTAATGATTGAAACTTAGGGTTCGTTTTATTCCAAACATCCAGTACTTCGTGACTGGTTCCTTGCGGGCCATAAAGTTTCACTCTATCGCCGTTCAATTGACCAATATCACCATTAAATACCGTGCCATATCCGTCTAACAAAGCGTTGCCATTCCAAATCGCTACCGCTCTATACTCTGTCAGAAACACTTTTATTGTGTCAGGCCATTGTTTACGAATCGATGCATGGGCCACCCACGGGATGACCTGTACACTCGATTGAAGTACGTTAATATCTTGCGACATGAAAGTACCGATATGATCCAACTGAGCAAAAGCGCGCTGCACATCTAGCGAAGATACGTACTGCAAGTCACCTTGTAGAACAATTTTTGAAAGCGGTAGCCTCTGTTCGTCCCACATCCAACTGAGTGTTGAATAAATGAGTGAACTTATCAGCAACAACACCACAAATAAAAAAATAGCGCCAGCGGCGTGATCTTTTATGAGTGGCGAACGGGACACAGCTCGGCTTTCATCGAACACATTCATTAACAAAGCCTGATGTTCCTGTTTCTAAATCGCAATCGCATGCCCTATTTGGTTCACAATAGAGGTAAAAGCACTGACTTTAACCTCCGGATTATACTGAGGTCGCTGAAAGTATCAAACATTGAAAGTAATAAATCTGGACTGGATACCATGTTATTCAATATTGATACACAAATAAGCCATTTAAATTAAACCTGTTGCATTTTACTGATATTCAGTTCGAGTCCCGCTAAATGTTTCGCTACCTTGCCGATATCCCCAGCACCTTGCGTCAGCACGAGGTCACCATCTTGTAATACATTAGCCAGAATCGAAGGCAGTATGGTGCTGTCGGGAACAAAAATAGGATCAATTTTACCGCGACTGCGTATCGTTCGGCACAACGATCGACCATCGGCTCCCGCAATCGGCTTTTCTCCTGCGGCATAGACATCGAGCATGATCAGCACATCGACTTGCTCCAGTACATTGGCAAAATCATCATACAGATCGCGAGTTCGACTGTAGCGATGGGGTTGGAAAATCATCACTAGCCGTTTTTCTTGCCAACCACTACGCGCCGCCTTAATAGTCACGCCCACCTCGGTCGGATGATGACCATAATCATCAACGAGCATCGCAACCCCATTGCCCGTATCAAACTCGCCCAGATGATCAAAACGACGTCCCGTACCTTGGGTGCTAGCCATCGCTTTTAAAATCGCTTCATCGCTGATGTCGTCTTCCGTTGCCACTGCAATAGCCGCGGAGGCATTAAGCGCATTATGACGACCTGGAATATTAAGCGTGATATCCAGATTGGCTCGTCCCTGTCTGACGACCGTAAACTGGCCTTGTTGCCCCTGCTGATGGTAATTCTCAATCCTGACATCTGCATCATCGGCAAAACCGTAGGTGATCACTTGACGGCTGATACGTGGGATGATTTCACGCACAACAGGATCATCAATACATAATATCGCCTGACCATAAAATGGCAGGTTGTGTAGGAAATCGATGAAGGTCTGTTTGAGCGTTTCAAAATCACCGCCATACGTATCCATGTGATCAGCTTCGATGTTGGTCACGATACTAACCATAGGCTGAAGATGAAGGAATGAAGCATCACTTTCGTCAGCTTCAGCAATCAAAATCCGACTTGAACCCAAACGCGCATTGGTGCCAGCGCTTTTGACTAACCCGCCATTAACAAACGTGGGATCTAAACCAGCCTCAGAATAAATTTGCGTAACCAATGCCGTAGTCGTTGTTTTACCATGCGTACCAGCCACCGCAATGCCATGACGAAAACGCATTAATTCCGCCAACATTTCTGCACGACGAACAATAGGAATGCGTCGCTCACGCGCCGCTTTCAGTTCAGGATTTAGCTCATCGATTGCAGTAGAGACTACCACTACGCTGGCGAGTTCAATATTAGTGGCTTGATGACCGATATAAATGATAGCCCCTTTACTTGCCAATCTTTCAGTCACAGGGTTGGAAGCAAGATCAGAGCCGGTAATTTGGTAGCCTTCATTGAGCAATACTTCTGCAATTCCGCTCATTCCCGCCCCACCAATACCGACAAAGTGAATACACTTGACGCGGCGCATCTCTGGCACCATGGCACGGATTTGAGCTAAATCTTGAGTATGTTTAATGGTCATGAAAAATTTCTCGTTATTGGGTAAGTGCGATGATAGCGTCGGCAACGACTTTATCAGCATCCAGTTGTGCGGCTGCACGCGCTTGTTGCGCCATCAACAGCAAATCATGACGCTCAAGAGAAGCAATCTCTTGCGCTAGTTTTTCTACTGTGAGCTGCGGCTGTTCAATCATTTTGGCCGCACCACAAGCGACTAAGTGATCCGCGTTAAGCGCTTGCTGTCGGTCTTTATGCATAAAAGGGATAAATATAGCGCCAACACCGGCCGCTGCCACTTCAGAAACCGTTAATGCTCCCGAACGGCACACCAGTAAATCAGCCCACGCATAAGCGCCAGCCACATCCTCAATGAACTCGGTAACGTGTGCATTTTTGATCTGAAGCGCGCGATAAGCTTGCTCAACCGACTGTTGATTATTCTTGCCTGCTTGATGGCAAACTTGGTAATTATCGCCAAGCACAGCTAGTACGTCAGGCAAAGTTCGGTTGAGAATCTGCGCACCTTGGCTGCCGCCCATCACGAGAATGCGGATCGGTTCATTGCGCTCAGCAAAACGCACTTGCGGCTCGGGTAATGTAGCGACATCTTGACGTACAGGGTTACCTACGACTTGCGCCTCAGTAAAGGCACCGGGGAAGGCTTGAAATACACGTTTGGCAATTTTCGAAAGCCAACGGTTAGTTAACCCTGCTACGGCATTTTGCTCGTGAAGCACAACGGGAATTCCCATAGACCAGGCTGCCACACCACCGGGGCCGCTGACGTATCCGCCCATGCCGAGCACCGCATCAGGTTGCCACTGCTTCAAATAACGACGCGCTTGAAAAATCGCGTTCACAATTTGAAAAGGCGCTTTCAGCAAACGCCCTATGCCTTGGCCACGTAAACCTTTGACCTGAATAAAGTCGATCTCAATACCATGTTTAGGCACTAATTCTGCTTCCATCCGATCCGCAGTCCCTAGCCAGCGGATCTGCCAACCTTGCTGTTGGAGCTGTTTAGCCACAGCGAGACCGGGAAAAACATGTCCCCCCGTGCCGCCAGCCATAACCATTAAACGTTTATTGTTTATCATTGGATTCTTTTTCTATAGACACTCGATTGCGATCTTTGAGTCGACATTCATGATCAATTCTCAATAAGATCGACACCGCAACCGACATAATAATTAAGCTTGAACCGCCATAACTGATCAAGGGCAACGTTAGGCCCTTAGTCGGCACCATACCCGCTGCAGCACCCACATTGACGAGTGTTTGGAATGCAAACCAAATTCCAATACCAAAGGCCAAATAGCCACCAAATTGCTGATCATGCTCAAAGGCTTTTTTACCGATAAACACCGCTTTAAGCACCAGACTAAAAATCAGCAGTAGAACCAGTACAACGCCAACAAAACCGAGCTCTTCAGCCAGCACTGCAAATACGAAATCAGTGTGCGCTTCAGGTAAGTACTCTAGCTTTTGAATCGAGTTACCAAGCCCTTGACCAAACCACTCTCCACGACCAAAGGCCATCAAAGATTGAGTCAATTGATAACCGCTGCCAAACGGGTCTTCCCACGGGTCAAGAAATGAAGTTACACGGCGAATACGGTAAGGCTCTGCAGCAATCAGTGCGATTACCGCAACAATTCCAGCCACCATGAGCGCAATAAATTGTGATAGTTTGGCCCCAGCAATAAACAGCATACCAAACAGAGTCACTAGCATCACAACCACGGTTCCCAAATCTGGCTGGCCAAGCAGCAAAATGGCCAAGGTTCCAAACACCATAATCGGTTTCATGAAACCACCAAAAAAGGTTTGCCTCACTTCATCTTGTTTACGAACTAAGTACCCAGCCATGAAAATAAACAGTGACAGTTTTGCGACCTCAGCTGGTTGCAGGTTAAATAACCCCAAAGGGATCCAACGCGAAGCACCATTGACCGATTTGCCCGCGAGCAAAACCACAATCAGCAGCATAAAAGAGACGCCAAGTAGCACCGAGCTGTATTGCATCCAACGTTTCATTGGCACTTGCAACACCACACTCGATGTCACGATGGCCAGCATCAAGAAAATGGCGTGACGAAACATAAAGTGAAACGGTTGATCCGTTAAACGCGAACTGATAGGAAACGAAGCCGATGTCACCATCACCAGCCCAGTCAGCATCAAACCTAAAGCAATCCATACCAATTGACGATCAAACAAGGCTTCAGGCTCTTGGCTCTGAAACCATTGACGAGTCATTTTGATGAGGCTTGAAAAGGACAAAATGCAATTTCCTGTTGATTAAGCGTAACGCTGCGCAAGCTCGGCAAAGGCGTCACCTCTGGCCATAAAGTTTTTAAACTGATCAAAACTGGCACAAGCAGGCGAAAGCATCACCATATCACCACGACGCAGCTGCGGTTTGATCGATACGATAATCTCTTCCATCGATGAATAAAACTGAGCCGATGGATGCAGTGGCATGAATTGCCCACCGTCAACGCCAAAACAGCACAGTTTTACGTTCAATGTTTTTAGTATCGGTGCTAATGGCGAGAAATCAGCGCCCTTGCCAACGCCCCCCACAAGCAGATACAAAGTCCCTTGGCAATTTAACCCCGACAACGCCGCTTGAGTGCTTGCGACATTGGTCGCTTTCGAGTCATTGACCCATTTTACGCCGTGATTATCAGCAACAACCTGACAACGATGTGTCAGCCCGCGGTAAGATTTCAATGCATCAAGCGCAGATGAGTAATCAACACCCGCCAAATCGAGCAGTGCGAGCACAGTGAGCACGTTGGCACTATTGTGTCGTCCCACTAAGCTGAGTTCCTCGCTTGCCAACAATGGCGTGCCTTTCGCCACTAAGAACGATTTGCCATCAATCATTTGCGTGCAATAGTCCGCGTCATGTTCAACGGAAAAACGTGCGATGTGACCTGAAAATGAGGGAGGTTCCGTCTGGCTATCATCGGCGTTCACGACCGCCGCTTGCGCATACTTAAAAATGCGCAATTTAGCTTGGCGATACGATTCCATACCATCGTAGCGATCCATATGATCTTCAGTCAGATTGAGAAAGGCAGCAGAGACGAGTTTTAAACTTGAGGTCGTTTCCAGCTGGAAGCTTGAGAGCTCCAGCACATAAAGATCGGCCTCTTGCTGAAGTAGATCTAAAGCAGGCACACCAATATTGCCGCCAACGGCAACCTTAACCCCAGCAGCTTTAGCAAGTACTCCGGTTAAATCCGTCACAGTGCTCTTGCCGTTGGCTCCTGTGATAGCGATAACAGGCTTATCCACCTGCCAAGAAAAGAGCTCAATATCGCCCACCACGGGAATATGTCGTGCTAACGCCTGTTGAATCTCTGGCGTAGCTAAAGCAATACCCGGATTAGTAACAATCAGGTCAGCGTCAAATAGCCAAGCTTGGTTCCAGCCACCACAATGTAGCTCAACTTGCGAGCTTAAATGCTCTCGACCTGGCGGGTTTTCCCGTGTGTCGATCACCTTAATCGTGAGCGAGCGATCTAAGCTCAAAAGGTAGTTAACCACCGAGAGACCCGTCATACCCAGCCCCACGACCACCACATTATTAACAGTTTGCCAACGATCCATCTTCATTCCATTCAACACCGTTTTGCTCTATCACTAGCGCACTTTTAGTGTAGCCAAACCCACTAACACCAACACAATTGAGATAATCCAAAAACGGACGATCACGCGTGGTTCTGGCCAACCTTTCAATTCATAGTGGTGATGGATAGGGGCCATCCGGAAAATACGTTGACCACGCAATTTGTAGGAACCGACTTGTAAAATCACCGACAAGGTTTCCATCACAAACACGCCGCCCATGATCACTAACACAAACTCTTGACGAACCAACACTGCAATTGTACCGAGTGCACCGCCTAAAGCGAGTGAACCCACATCGCCCATAAAGACTTGCGCAGGATAAGTGTTGAACCACAGAAAACCTAAACCGGCCCCCACAATTGCAGTACATACCACCACCAACTCTGAGGCATAAGGAACATAAGGAATATGCAGATAACTGGCGAAATTGACGTTCCCAGTTGCCCATGCAATCACAGCAAAACCGGCAGCAACCAAAACAGTCGGCATGATGGCTAAACCGTCCAGACCATCGGTTAAGTTCACCGCGTTACTGGTTCCGACGATGACAAAATAGGTCAGCACAATGTAGAGCAAGCCCAGTTGCGGCATCACATCTTTAAAGAAAGGCACCACAAGCTGAGTAGCTGCGGTATCGTTGCCATGTGCATAGAGAGCAAACGCCACTATCAACGCAATGGCCGACTGCCAAAAGTATTTCCAGCGCGCGATCAATCCATCACTGTTTTTACGCACCACTTTGCGATAATCATCCACAAAACCGACGACGCCATAACCAAGCAGCACCGCGAGTACAGCCCACACGTAAGGGTTTGAGAGATCTGTCCACAGCAGTACGGTAGTAATGATAGAGGCGAGGATCATAACACCGCCCATGGTTGGCGTACCGCGCTTACTAAAATGTGATTCTGGGCCGTCGTTCCGCACTACTTGACCAATTTGCAGTAGTTGCAAACGTTTAATCAAGCGCGGCCCCATCCATAACGACAGAGCAAGTGCGGTTAAAATACTGACGATGGCCCGAAATGAGAGATATTCGAACAGACGAAAAAAAGAGAAGTATGGCTGGAGTAGATCCGCGAGCCAAATAATCATGAGTATTTCTCCTTTAGAGCAGCCACAATTTTACTCATACCCGCACTGTTTGCACCTTTGACAAGTAAGGTATGAGACTCTTGATCGAATTGTGATAATTGCTGCTCGATATAAGCAATCATGTCCGCATGGCTTTCAAAATGGAGGCCATGGCATAGGTCACTGATCACTTTTGCATCGCGACCGTAAGTAAGGACATAGTCAAACTGGAATGGTGCAGCATGTTCACCGACTTGACGATGAAGTGCAAGGCTTTCATCGCCCAACTCAGCCATATTACCTAAAATTAACCAACGCCTTGCAGAGAAAGTGTTAAGTAGATCAACCGCCGCTTTCATCGCTGGAACACTGGCATTGTAACTGTCATCAATCAGTTTCACAGTCGAGCTCAATTGGGTGACATCAACACGCCCTTTCACCTGAGCTAGATGCGCAAGTCCGTACTGCACCTCTTCAAGATTTGCACCCAACTCCATGGCTAATGCCGCCGCCGCCAACGCATTGGAAACGTTATGTTCACCCACAATATTGAGCCCAATGTCAATATGACCGACGGGTGTGATCATTTCAAACTGGGCTTCACCTTGTTCATTAAGCTTAATACCACGAGCGTAAAAATCTGCCATTTGACGGCTGGAAAAGGTTTTAACGGTTTTGTCCGCTAAAATAGCGCTCCACCGCTCACCACCGTGGCTTTCTAAATTAATAATGGCTGTCGCACCTGAAGCAAGGCCTTGATAAATTTCACCTTTCGCCTGTTTTACACCCTCAATTGAGCCAAAACCTTCCAGATGCGCCGCGGCAACATTGTTCACCAATGCGACATCCGGCTTCACTAAAGAGGTGGTATAAGCAATTTCACCAATATGGTTCGCCCCTAACTCAATCACCGCATACGCATCATTAAGATCAGAGCGAAGCAGAGTGAGCGGCACGCCGATATCATTATTAAAATTGCCAGCAGTAAAGAGCACGCGCCCTTTGGCTGATAAAATATTTGCCACCATCTCTTTGACAGTGGTTTTACCACAACTGCCTGTAATCGCAGCGGTCGGTGTTTGACACTGTTGGTGAACCCAAGCGCCAAGCTGGCCTAACGCCAGTTTGGTGTCGGTAACCACCAGTTGAGGAACCGAAACCGCCAAAGGGCGCTGAACCAATAACGCCTTTGCACCAGACGCAACCGCTTGTGCAGCAAACTCATGAGCATCAAATTTATCACCGACCAAGGCAACAAAGAGCGCACCGGGTTTGATTTGACGTGTGTCGGTCGAGACCTCAGACACTGTCATATCACAACCAACCAATTGTGCATGCAAAACGTGCGTCAATTGCTGTAAAGAGACTTCTATCATGCACTTATCTCCAGTAAGGTTTGCGCCGTTTCGCGATCCGAATAGTGAATAGTTTGATGGGCCATCACTTGATAATCTTCATGCCCTTTGCCTGCCAATAAAATGATATCTTGCTGATCGGCATGCTGCAGGGCGTATTGCACGGCAGCATAACGATTGTGCTCAACGTGTGCGCGACTTGCAAACTCAAGCCCTGCCACCATATCTTGCACAATGTCTGCCGGTTTTTCGCTACGAGGGTTATCATCGGTCAAAATGACCTTATCGGCGCAGCGCTCTGCAATTTCGGCCATCATCGGGCGTTTGCCTTTATCACGGTCGCCACCACAACCAAAAATCGCCCATAGCTGACCTTGGCAATGAACGCGAAGTGCCAACAGTGCTTTTTCCAAAGCATCAGGCGTGTGTGCATAATCGACGACGATCTTCGCACGATTTGGCGCTTGAAAGAGCTCCATTCGCCCTAAGACTGGCTGCAGTTGAGAAGCCGTTGTCATCAAGGCTTGTTTATCAAACCCTAAAGTCAGCATAGTGGCAAACGCGAGTAGAAGATTGCTGGCGTTAAATTCGCCAATCAACGGCACGCTCAATTCACCTTGACCATAGTAGCCGTCGAAGGTTAATGAAATACCATTATCACTGTAAGAGACCGAGCTCGCCCACAGCGCTTTAGCGCATTGCGGTTGCAGCTTTAAAGAGACGGCAATCGGTGCTTTCAGCTGTGCTAACCAACTCGCCCCCACCGCATCGTCGGCATTAATGACAGCGTATTGGCAGTGATGAGCGGTAAATAAGGAGAGCTTTGCTTTGGCGTACTCTTCCATGGTGCCATGATAATCGAGATGATCGCGGCTTAAGTTAGAAAACACGCCCACAGCGAACTTCAATGCTTGAACTCGCCCTTGAACTAATCCGTGCGAAGAGACTTCCAGAGCGGTATAGCGAGCGCCCTGCTGCGCTAATTGATAGAGTGTTTCTTGGACCTCAATGGCATTACCTGTGGTATTGGCGGCAGGCTGTAAATGGTTAAGAAAACCATTCCCCGTCGTCCCCAGCACCGCCGCTTTCTCGCCTAACAAGTCAATCCACTGCGCGATTAATTGAGTAATGGTGGTTTTACCGTTAGTTCCCGTAACCCCAATCAACGTATTGGTCTTCGAACGATAAAGCCGCGATGCCAGTTGAGATAGATGTTGGTTTAGATCAGCAAGGTAAATCACTAACACGCCATTGACGGTAGTCATACTGCCATGCGGATGCTGCCCACACGCTTGAGCCAATACCAGATTCGCTCCAGCTTGAGTGGCGCTCTCAATAAACCGCCTTCCGTCGATGGCATGGCCGACCACTGCAATAAAGGTATCATTGGGTGATATTTTACGGCTATCGAGCACTAAACGAGTCACCGACAACGTTGAAATAGAATGGCCATCGAGGTCAAGCCAAGGGGCGATGAGATCTTGTAAACACATACTCGGCGTCATTGTGCTTCTCTCTTAATTATTTTTGGAATCGATTTTCATCAGGAGCAACATTGAGGATCTGCAACGCTCCTTTCATTATTTCGGCAAAGACAGGGCCAGCAACGGAACCGCCATAATATAAGTCACCTTGAGGTTCATTCACCATCACCACTAACGAGACTCGAGGGTCGCTCACTGGAGCCACTCCTGCCGTGTAAGCAAAATATTCATCACCATAACCGCCGGCAATCGCTTTGCGCGAAGTGCCTGACTTGGCCGCAATACGATAGCCCGGAACCGCGGCTTGAGTTGCTGTGCCACCGGGTTGGGTAACGGTTTCTAACATTTCCAACACTTTCTTAGCATTAGTTTTATCAACCACTTGGCGTGATAAATCTTGCTGGTTGCTGTCAATAATATGGATTGGTTGGTACTGACCTAAATTGCCTAAAGTGGCATAAGCATGAGCCAACTGAATGGGGGTAATTGACAAACCATAGCCAAATGCCAAGGTGGCAATTTCAAACGGTGACCAACGGCGGCGATTCGGGAAAATACCCAAAGTCTCACCGACGAGGTTTAAACCGGACATTTCACCAAGCCCTACAGAGGTATACATACCTAATAGAGCTTCGAGAGGCATTTCAAGCGCCAGCTTAGCCACTCCGATGTTACTCGATTTTTTCAGAATTAAGGTTAAATCGGCTTTGCCGACTTTTGAGGTATCACGCACTCGACTGCCGCCGATTTGCATGATGCCATTCCCTGTATCAATCACCGTTTTGTCATTCGCAACGCCATTTTCAAGCGCGGCCAATACTACAAAAGGTTTGACAGTTGAGCCCGGTTCAAAGGCGTCCGTGATCACGCGGTTACGCATTTTAAAACTTTGCCAATCGGAACGGTTATTGGGGTTGTATGAGGGGGCGTTAACCATCGCTAATACTGCACCCGTTTTCACGTCGAGCAAAATGGCCGATGCCGAAGTGGCACGATAGTCCGCCACAGCTTGCTTGACCGCACGAAAGGCGATCGCTTGCAAACGTTGGTCAATGGTCAACGCCAGTGGCTTGCCCTCTTCACGCTCTTCAAGCGAGATATTTTCCACCACTCGGCCATACCGATCTTTGCGGATCACCTGTTTGCCAGCTTCCCCCGTCAGCCATTTATCATAGCTGCGCTCAACCCCTTCTAAACCGTGACCATCGATGCCCGTCACACCAATTAAGTGCGCACTCGCCTCACCGGCTGGATAGTAACGGCGAGATTCGGCCTTTAGCCCCACACCCGCCAATTTAAGTTCGCGAATATAATTGGCCATTGCAGGGCTCACTTGACGCTGCAAATAGATAAAACGGCGGGTTTGGTTCTCTTCAATTTTTTTCAGCAGTTCACTGCGCTTAATGCCTAACACATCAGCCAGTGCGTACCAACGTTCACGTTCAACTAAGCCGCCGGCTTTAAAAATAGCCACAGGATCAGCCCATACTGCATCGACAGGAACACTGACTGCGAGAGGTTCACCATTACGATCTGAAATGATTCCGCGTGCCGATGGCAAGGTTTTGGCTCGGACAGAGCGCATATCCCCTTCGCGGATCAAATTATCCGGTTCGATAATTTGGATGAAGGCAACGCGCCCAACCAATAAAGCGAAAGCAACGAATACAAAAAAGAGGATGAGATAGAATCGCCAACGGATCAAAATAGGAGATGTCGCTTTTTCTTGACGAGGTGCCGCTTGGGCTTTGTCTTTGTTTTTTTTCATTTGAGCGTAATCACCACTTCTTTATCAGAATCAGGTCGCTTCATTTCCAGCTCTTGTTTGGCAAGATTCTGCACGCGGCTATGTTCTGCGAGGGCCGTTTCCTCAAGAATGAGGTTACGCCATTCATTATCGAGCCGCTCACGCTCAACTAAGGTTTGATCTTTTTCTGAAATCGCCTGCCTAGAATGGTGGGTAATAAACACCACACCCATCGCACTGGCAAAAATTAACATTAACAAAATAAGCGGCACTCGACCCACCGTAAACAGGTCAAGTGCAATCAGTTTGGTTAAGTTAGGCGGCGATTTAGACATGGACTACAGTTTTTCAGCAACTCGTAATACTGAGCTGCGTGAACGGGGATTGAGTTCCACTTCGTCTTTAGTTGGCATAATCGCTTTCCCAACTGGTTTTAAGTTGGCTGAGCCCAATGCCTGAATTTGTATTTCTGTTAACGGCAAACCATGTGGAACCTCTGGGCCTTTACTCTCTTTACGAATAAAGCGTTTGACCATGCGATCTTCAAGCGAATGGAAACTGATCACCGATAAGCGCCCTTGTGGGGCTAAGATCTTAGCTGCGCCTTTTAATGCAGTGTCGATCTCTTCTAATTCACTATTGATATAGATACGAAATGCTTGAAATGAGCGCGTAGCCGGGTGTTTTTTCTCTTTAAAGCTTTTCGGCGCAGCTTCTGAAATCAGTTTAGCCAATTGACTGGTGCGCGTCAGAGGCTCTTTTTCATCGTCTTCACGGTAAGCGACAATCGCTTTGGCAATACGGCGCGCGTGCTTGTCTTCACCAAATTCACGAATCACCCAAGTAATGTCGTCCAAATCGGCTTGCGCAAGCCACTGTGAGACAGGGATCCCTGACGTCGGGTCCATACGCATATCAAGCGGGCCATCTTTCATGAAACTAAAACCGCGCTCGGCATCGTCCAACTGCGGCGAGGAAACACCTAAATCAAGTAGTACTCCATCTACTTTCCCGACCAGATCGTAGCGCTCAGCGTATTGTGCCATGCCAGAGAATGGGCCATGAATGATAGTAAAACGCGGGTCGTTAATTTTTCCAGCTTCAGCAATCGCTTGTGGATCGCGATCTATGCTGTACAGACGACCATTGTCACCCAACTTAGAGAGAATTGTACGACTATGACCACCACGGCCAAACGTGCCGTCGATATAAATACCGTCTGGTTTGATAGCAAGGCCATCAATGGATTCATTCAGTAGTACAGAAATGTGTTGAAAAGGTTCAGTCATCGTTTTCTCATCGGGCTAAAGCTGAAATATAGCAATCGGCTACGGCGCAAGTATTCAGTTTACTGATTTAACGCCGCATCGCTACCACTTGACGTTGGCATCACGTGATATTGCGCTAAGTTTAGTGCTTACGAAATAATTTTCGTCAATAAAAAGCAAAAAACCCATCATAACCGCAAGAGTTATGATGGGTCTGCAATAGGTGGAGTTGACGTATAAGCCGGGTTCTGTTCCGCTTGCGCGGCAGTAGCCATTCGTCTAGGCCAGCAATCACTCACTGGCTCAAGCAACCTACCCGCTTCCTTACGCGAGCAACGCAATGTGGAAGCCTATTTGGTCTTGCTCCGGGTGGAGTTTACCTTGCTACGAACTGTTGCCAGACGCACGGTGCGCTCTTACCGCACCCTTTCACCCTTACCTGTGCCCATTCCGAAGAAATTGGGCCATCGGCGGTCTTCTCTCTGCTGCACTTGTCGTAGGCTTTCGCCCCCCAGGCGTTACCTGGCACCCTGCTCTATGGAGCCCGGACTTTCCTCCCCTCCATCAGTCTCCCCAGCACAAGGCTAAAGGACATCAATGAAGCAGCGACTACCCAGTCAACTCCGAGGGCGGATTGTATAGAGAAAGATAGGTACTGTCTAGGCTCAAACAACTTCTGTGTTTAATTCACGCTTAAGCGTTTAATTATCCATCGATTTAAAACATCAAGATGCCGCTGGCTAATTAAGCAGATAGGTTTTCAAGCCCCCACTTATAAAGGGCATTTTTCTTAAGGTTATAAATTTCAGCCGCCAATGCGGCCGCTTTTTTCAGAGGCAGCTCTTTTGTCAAAATCGCTAAACTGCGCAACGCTTCGTCCGGCAAGCTATCGTCCACGCTTTCTCTGTAACCATGGATCAGTAACACCATTTCACCACGCTTGCGGTTCTCATCTTCATTAATCCAATTAATCAGTTCGCCTAACGGCAAACCTTGAATCGTCTCGAAGGTTTTGGTGAGCTCGCGGGCTAGCACCACGTTACGATCTGGCCCTAAGATAGCTAACATAT
This sequence comes from Vibrio sp. V12_P9A6T4, assembly GCF_963874835.1. Classification (NCBI taxonomy): domain Bacteria; kingdom Pseudomonadati; phylum Pseudomonadota; class Gammaproteobacteria; order Vibrionales; family Vibrionaceae; genus Vibrio; species Vibrio sp. V12_P9A6T4. The sequence goes on from NZ_CAWNJO010000082.1 coordinate 58,254, forward strand.
CTTGCAGTGATTCGCTAATTCGGTGTGGTGACTCATAAAAAATACAGGTGCGTTCAGCCTTAGCGATCTCTAGGAATTTATCTTTACGCCCTTTGCTTTTCGGCGGCAAAAAACCTTCAAAACTGAAACGATCAGAAGGCAAGCCTGATGCACTGAGCGCAGTAATCACAGCACATGCGCCCGGAAGTGGCACAACTCTCACACCAGCTTGACGACATTGATTGACAAGATGGTACCCTGGATCACTGATCAGTGGCGTTCCTGCATCAGAAACCAACGCAATAGATTGCCCTGATAATAATTTATCGACTAACACTTGTGCTTTTTGCTGTTCGTTGTGATCATGCAAGGCAAAGGTTTTAGTCTGGATATTGAAGTGAGCGAGAAGTCTGCCAGTATGGCGTGTATCTTCCGCAGCGATAACATCAACACTTGAGAGTACTTCAATGGCTCGCTGGGTAATATCACCCAAATTGCCAATTGGCGTAGGAACAATGTAGAGAGTTGGGATCTCTGCTGGCAAGGTTTTGCTATCTGTCATTTGTTTACCATCACTTCAACGATTAATATAGAGACAATTTTACACGGAATAACGAAAGAACTCATGGCTATGAAGAACCATCCGAGACTCAGTGTACCACGCTTATTCACGCCCGTTGCATTAGCAATGGCTTTGGCGGCGTGTTCGTCTTCACCGTCGACGCCCACCTCAGTCGATATTACGCAAGATCCCACCAAGTCAGCGCAAACTTACTTGATGCAAGCAGATAGTAGCCAAGGTTCACTGCAAAATGATTGGTTGATCATGGCTCTTAAAGCCGCCATTAACGAAAACAACAGCGAACAAGCGCAACTGTTGATTATGCGCTTAGCCAAACAGTCGCTCTCTGAAGCGCAACAAGCTGAATGGCAAATGGCTAAGGCGCAGTTGTTGAGTAATGCGGAACAGTTTTCACAAGCGCTCTCTCAGCTTAATTTTCAGGCTTGGTGGAAGCTAAGCCCTGAAACATGGGCTCAATACCATCAAATGCGCGCCGATATTTTTACCGCGCTCAGCCGCCCTTTTGATTCAAGTAGGGAGCTTATTGCATTAAGCACTTACGTTGATGATGCCGAGCAAGAGGCGATTGCTGATCAAATTTGGCTCAATTTCAATCACTATAGCGAGCGTGAAATTACCCAATTAAATCCAGAGCCTAACGAAAACGTGCTCGATGGCTGGCTACAACTGGCTGTATATATGAAAACGCTCAATAGTAATATTCCGCAGTTGAAGAATACGCTCGAAAAATGGCTTGCGGAAAACAGCAATCACCCAGCGGCTCGTTATACGCCTAAAGCGATACAAGATATTTTAGCGCTGGAAATCATCAAACCCACTAACACCGCGTTGTTACTTCCTCTTTCCGGAAAGTTTGCCACGCAAGCTCAACTGATCCGTGATGGCTTTATCATGGCGATGATGAATGACCGTAACCGTGACCTCAATGCTACCTTGACTGTGATTGATACCAATGCCGAAGACGCCGCGCTCATAGACAAGCAATTGATTGAAAAAAACATTGATTTCATTGTTGGGCCACTCATCAAAGAGAACATCGAGAATCTACATAAGCTTCAACAAGCACGCTTAGCTTCTATCCCTACGCTGGCGTTGAATATTCCAGACAAAATTGAAGATCATCCTAACACTTGCTATCTTGCACTTTCGCCAGAGCAAGAGGTTGAACAAGCCGCTAAGTATCTGTTTAGCCAAGGCTATCAATACCCTTTAATACTCGCTCCTCAAGGTAATTACGGCCAGCGTGTAGTAGAAGCGTTTAACGCAGAATGGCAAAAATACAGCAAGAATAAAGTATCGGTGAACCTATTTGGTGATAAGCGTCAATTGCAACGCAACATTAACTCAGTATTTGGTCTACAAGATAGCCAACAAAATATCGCGCAAATGGATGCGTTGATGGGTATTGATTTGCAAAGCCTGCCCCGCAGTCGTCGTGATATCGATTCGGTTTATATCGTGGCTAACAGCGCAGAATTGACTTTAATTAAACCCTTTATCGAGGTTGCAATTAACCCTGACACTAAGCCACCAAAGCTGTTTTCAAACTCTCGTAGTAACAGTGGTAACACACAGTATGAAGACCTCTCGGGTGTAACTTATAGCGATATTCCATTACTCATTCATCCCAATTCAATGCTGGATAATGAAATGAACCAATTGTGGCCAAAGAACTCCAACAGCGAGCGACGCTTACAAGCATTAGGTATGGATGCTTATCAGTTAATGATTGAGTTGCCACAAATGAAAGTCGTCGAGGGGTATAGTATCGATGGCAAAACAGGCACATTAAGTATTGATGAGCAATGCGTGGTACAGAGAGAGATCAGTTGGGCAGTGCATGGCGCTCTTTAGTCGCCGCGCAGTTGGTCAACAGTATGAAACCGCAGCCAAACACTATTTATTAGATTGTGGTTTGGCTTTTATTGAACAAAACTTCAATACCAAAGTCGGTGAAATCGACCTCATTATGCGAGATAAAAACACCTTAGTGTTCGTAGAGGTTAAATACAGGAAAAACCAATGTCATGGGCATGCCGCAGAAATGGTTACTACTGCAAAAATGGCAAAGTTGATGAAAACCGCAACTTTATGGCTACTGAAACATGGCCTATCGCCCTATGACACCGATTTTCGTTTCGATGTGATCGCCATCCACCAAGATGTGCACCACATTGAGTGGATTAAAAACGCAATAACTCAAGGATAAACGATGCTCGACAGCATTAAAGACAGTTTTACCGAAAGCATCCAAATTCAAATTGCGGCTGCTGAAGCACTACCCCATGCGATCACGCATGCTGCACAAGCCATGGTGGCAACGCTACTTAACGGTCATAAAATTCTCTGTTGCGGTAATGGTGGCTCTTCGGCCAATGCCCAGCTTTTTTCTTCTTGCTTACTGAACCGTTTTGAAACTGAACGCCCGAGTTTACCCGCCATTGCATTAACCGCAGACAATACCACGTTAACCGCAGTTGCTAACGACTATCACTACCAAGAAATATTCTCGAAACAGGTACGTGCATTTGGTCAACCTGGTGATGTTTTGTTGGCTATTTCAACCAGTGGTAACAGCAAAAACATCATTAAAGCGATGGAAGCGGCTGTGACTCGTGATATGACGATTATCGCTCTCACAGGCAAAGACGGTGGAGAAATGGCTGGTCTTCTAGGTGAAAATGATGTGGAGATCCGCATCCCCTCGCAGCGAACGGCTCGAATCCATGAAGTTCATATGGTCACCCTACACTGCTTATGTGACTTGATTGATCAAGTCCTTTTCCCTTCTCATGAAGAATAGACAATGAATAGATTAAAACTTTCACTCATTCTACTGTTGAGCTTTGCTGTATCAGGTTGTGCAGGAGTTATCCTTGCTGGCGCGGCAACAACAGCGAGCCTAGTAACAGACCCTCGAACCACTCAAGAAATTTGGAATGATAATAACATCGAATTTGAAGTAGCAGGTATCGCCAATAAAGCCCCCTTTAACGGAAAAACTCGCATTACGGCCAGTTCTTATCAAGGGATTGTCGTGTTGATGGGACAAGCTGAAAACTCCGGATTACTCAATGAGTTTGAAAATAAAGCACGTGAGACAAAAGGGGTCAAAACCATTCATAATCAAGTCAGAATAAAAGCGCCTTTATCAATTGGCGAAATCAGTAACGACAGTTGGATTACGACTAAAGTAAAATCAGCGCTGTTGGCCAATTCTGAACTGAACACAATCAAAATCAAAGTAATCACAGAAAATAGAGAAGTATTTTTACTTGGCTATGTCTCGGCGGAACAGGCTAATCTAGCCAGTGATATTGCTCGAAACATATCAGGCGTAAAACAGGTGATTAAGGCATTTCAATACAGCGAATAACCTCGGTTATCCTTTGTTTTTTTAGAAAAAAAGCAGCGAATATCGCTGCTTTTTCGATCATGACTGCTTAATGTGTGAAAATGAGTTACTTAATGACTCTTAGGCTTGGTTTTCCCTTCGGCCGAGAGGTTTCTTGTGCTCGAGTCTCTAATAATTCCTCATCTTCTTGAGAAGCAACGCTTAACATCGGCTCTTGTTCAGATTCCTCTGTTATGCCCGCTTCTAGATAAGGGATATAGGCCTCTTCAGGTTCAAACATAGTACCTGCACCGTTTTCACGTGCATAGATAGCTTGCACTGCGTACAAAGGCACTATGACCGAATGAGGACGTCCACCAAAGCGAGCATTGAACGTAATCGCTTCATTACCAAGCTCAAGGTTACCTATCGCTCTTGGGGCAAGATTAAGGATAATTTGTCCATCTTGCACAAACTCCATCGGCACTCGTACACCTGTAAGAGTAGCATCCACAACAACATGAGGAGTCAATTCATTTTCTAATAGCCAATCATAAAATGCTCTAAGCATATAAGGTCGGCGAGGAGTCATTTGAGAGATATCCATCAAACTGCCTTAACGAACTAAACGCATCTCACGTTCAGCTTCTGTTAAAGAAGCCAAGAATGAATCACGCTCAAAAACACGATTCATATATACTTTAAGCTCTTTAGAGCCAGGACCAATCAGATCAATACCCAAAATAGGTAAGCGCCATAGTAATGGAGCTAAATAACAGTCAATGAGGCTAAACTCTTCACTCATGAAATATTCGTATTCCGCGAACACAGGACCAAGAGTAAGCAGATCATTGCGTAATTTATTACGAGCAGCTTCTGACTCTTCCGCATTACCCTTCACGACTTTCTCAGCCAGTGAGTACCAGTTTTTCTCAATACGGTAAATCATCAAACGGCTATTACCACGAGCCACAGGATAAACAGGCATCAGCGGTGGATGAGGGAAACGCTCATCTAGGTATTCCATGATGATCTTTGAGTCATAAAGAGCAAGCTCACGATCAACCAACGTTGGTACTGTCTTATATGGGTTTAGCTCAATAAGGTCAGCTGGCAGATTGGTTTCATCAACTAATTCTACTTCAACACTGACACCTTTTTCCGCTAGAACAATACGTACCTGATGACTATACATATCAGATGCACTCGAAAATAGCGTCATCACAGAACGTTTATTGGCAGCTACAGCCATGGAGCCCTCCAGCACACTTACAGATATAAAAACAATGGAGGCCAAGCCTCCATTGAAGATTCTAAAAATTAGAAATTAACGCCGCATGGTAGCACAATTAATGCACATCACGCCAATATTCTTTCTTCAATAGAACGACCACGATAGTAAATAGCACAAGGAATGCCATTACCCACCAACCTAAAGTTTGACGTTCAAGCTTGACTGGTTCTGCTGAATATTCAAGGAAGTTAACAATGTCACGGACCGCTTGATCATACTCACTTTGGCTCAGCTCACCCGTTCCATCAGACTCGGCACCAATAACAGCCTTGACTTCCTCGCCATTGACAATATGAGTACCATAAACTGGTTGTGGGATCCCTTGTAGCTCTTCAAGCACATGAGGCATACCGACACTTGGGAATACGATGTTGTTTACGCCAAAAGGCCTGCTAGGATCGGCATAAAATGAGCGAAGGTAAGTATACAACCAATCTGTTCCTCGAACACGAGCCACAAGCGTTAAATCTGGTGGTGGTGCACCAAACCATTTCGCTGCCGACTTATCTGGAATCGCATTCTCCATCAGTTGACCAATTTTGGCATTCGGATCAAAGATCAAATTCTCTTTCATCAAATCCGAGGGAATATTCAAATCATTCGCTACACGCTCATAACGCTGGTACTGAGTTGAGTGGCAACCAAAACAGTAGTTCATGAATAGCTTTGCACCATGCTGCAATGATGCTTGATCTGTTAAATCATTATTTGCTTTATCTAAATGTACATTTGCGCCAGCTGCCAAAGCAAGAGATGGCAGCATTGCAAACAAAATTACAATCCACTTTTTCATTTAAATGTCACCCTCTCTGGTAATGGTTTCGTTGCTTCATTTTTGCTGTAGAAGAACAACAAAACAAAGAACATGAAGTAACCAACGCTAAATATACGTGCAAGCATTGTGTAAGTGGCTGTCGCAGGTAACGCACCTAAAACACCTAACGCAATAAAGCAGATAGTGAACTGAATAATATTGATTAAGTGGAACTTACTACGATAACGGTAAGAACGAACCTTACAACGATCCAGCCATGGCAATAAGAACAACACCACAATCGATGCACCCATCGCAGCCACACCAATTAATTTATCAGGAACAGCACGTAAAATTGCATAGAAAGGCGTGAAATACCAAACAGGTGCGATGTGTGCTGGCGTTTTTAGTGGGTTTGCCGCTTCAAAGTTAGGCGGCTCAAGGAAGTAGCCCCCCATCTCTGGGTTAAAGAACAACACATAACAGAACAGGATTAAGAAACCAGCTACACCAATAAGATCTTTCACTGTCCCGTAAGGATGGAATGGAATCGAATCAATGATGTCGTATTTCTTGGTGTAGTAGTCATGAAATTTAAACTGCGTTTTATAATCATCGCCCATCGACCCTTTTGGTACTTTGGTTTCGATACCGTCAGGGTTATTAGAGCCGACTTCATGCAGTGCTAATATATGGAGAACAATTAGCAACAATAAAACAATAGGTAAAGCAATCACATGCAGTGCAAAGAAACGGTTCAGAGTGGCACCTGAAATAACGTAGTCACCACGTATCCATAGAGTTAAATCATCACCGATAACGGGGATTGCACCGAACAAAGAGATAATAACTTGCGCTCCCCAATAGGACATTTGTCCCCATGGTAGCAAGTATCCCATAAAGGCTTCGGCCATCAACACTAAGAAGATCAGCATGCCAAATAGCCATAGCAGCTCACGAGGCTTCTGATAGGAACCGTAAATTAAGCCACGGAACATATGTAGATAAATCACCACAAAGAAAGCTGAAGCGCCAGTGGAGTGCATATAGCGCAGTAACCAACCATACTCAACATCACGCATTATGTATTCAACAGATGCAAAAGCCCCTTCACCTGATGGCACATAGTTCATGGTTAGCCACACGCCAGTGAGCAGTTGGTTAACAAGAACCAACATGGCTAACGATCCAAACAAATACCAAAAGTTAAAGTTTTTCGGCATTGGATATTCAGATAGGTGTTTTTTGTAAGCGTTCATTGCAGGTAAACGCTTTTCTACCCAATCAAGTAAAACTTGCATTATGCAGCCTCCCCGGTCTCATCTAATCCTATGACAATACGAGTATCGCTAAGATACATATATTGAGGGATAACCAAGTTTAGTGGTGCCGGAACACCTTGAAAAACTCGACCCGCCATATCAAATTTCGAACCATGGCAAGGACAGAAAAAACCAGATTTAACCCCTTGAACTTGTTCACTAAAAGAATCAGGCAAATAAGTAGGTGAACAGCCAAGGTGAGTACAAATACCCACAGCAACGAAATATTCAGGTTTAATCGATCGATAAGCATTTTGCGCATAATTAGGCTGCTGCTGCTCATCCGATTGAGGATCTCGAAGTTGGTTTTCTATATCTTTTAGCCCATCGACCACTGATTGAGAACGACGAACAACCCAAACAGGTTTTCCTCGCCACTCAACACGAACCATTTGCCCCTCTTCAAGTTTACCGATTTCAACTTCAACGGGGGCTCCAGCCGCTTTGGCTTTGGCACTTGGGTTCCAAGATTTAATAAAAGGAACGGCGACAGCAGCGGCTCCTAACCCTCCGACAACGGCTGTTGTCGCGGTTAAGAAACGTCTGCGACCGTTATTTAAAGGCGCATTGCTCATCCAAACATTCTCCCATTTGCTCCCTGTGGATTATTATTATTCCGCTTATCAAGAGCATGGCTAACAAAATACGAATCTAGTTGTATTTATTTGATGGCAAATCATAAATAAAACCCTACTTTTTGACAAGATAAAGCTACCTTTTCGTAACATTCGTGAAGTAAATCGCACGTGAGGTCACAAAAGGAAGATTAAAGAGCAACAACCAAATGATGTGATTAAAAAAATGAGTGTTTGCTAACACCAAAAAACAAAAAGCCCGGTATAAATACCGGGCTTTTGAACCACAATCCAGTAACACTGGAAGCGAATCTTTTGAAAAAAGATTAACGCTTAGAGAATTGTGGTTTACGACGTGCTTTACGCAGACCAACTTTCTTACGTTCAACGCAACGAGCGTCGCGAGTAACGTAGCCAGCTGCACGTAGAACAGGACGTAGTGATTCGTCGTATTCCATTAGAGCGCGAGTGATACCGTGACGGATAGCACCAGCTTGACCAGAAATACCACCACCTTTAACAGTGATGTATAGATCTAGTTTCTCAGTTAGTTCAACTAGCTCAAGAGGTTGTTTAACAACCATGCGAGAAGTTGGACGACCAAAGTAAACATCAAGGCTACGCTTGTTGATTACAATGTTGCCGCTGCCTGGTTTAATAAAAACGCGTGCAGCTGAGCTTTTGCGACGGCCAGTGCCGTAGTATTGATTCTCTGCCATTTTCGAAATCCCCAATTAGATGTCTAGTACTTTTGGTTGTTGAGCAGCATGGTTGTGCTCAGCGCCAGCGTAAACTTTCAGCTTACGGTACATAGCACGGCCTAGAGGACCACGTGGTAGCATACCTTTAACCGCTAGCTCAATAACCATCTCTGGCTTACGAATAATCAGCTTGTCGAAAGTGATTGATTTTAAGCCGCCTGGAAATTCAGTGTGACGGTAGTAAGTTTTAGCTGCTGCTTTGTTACCAGTTACAGTAACTTTCTCAGCGTTTACAACGATGATGTAATCACCAGTGTCCACGTGAGGAGTGTATTCAGCTTTATGTTTGCCACGTAGGCGAGATGCAATTTCACTTGCTAGACGACCTAGAGTTTTACCCTCAGCGTCTACGATATACCAGTCGCGTTTTACAGTTTCTGGTTTAGCAACGAAAGTTTTCATGCTAATAATAACCCGTTAAATAAAATTTACACTAAAAGGAGCATTAAAATGCCCCCACTGTCTAAGAGTCCAAAGTTGCCCCTTCGAGCGTTTGGTTTCTCTCGGCCTCTCGTTTCACAGAAACAGGCCTGCAGTAACGGTGGGTCGCAGGATTATAGGGAAGTCAGTAGAAAAAATCACCTCTTTTTGAACAAAATCACGAATTTTTTATTTTGCTTTAAAAGTGTTCGGATTGAGCTAGGCCAGATGTTCCCTTGATAAATACTCATGACTTTGCATTTCAATTAACCGCGACTGACAACGTTTGAATTCAAACTCCAGTTGCCCATGCAGATACAGATCGTCCAGCGCCACTTCGGCGGAGATAATTACTTTTACATGTCGTTCGTAAAATTCATCAATCAACGCAATAAAACGCCGCGCTGCATCATCGATGGCGCGATCCATTTGCTTCACATCAGCCAACAGTACTGTGTGGTAAATTTTGGACAACTCAATGTAATCGTTTTGGCTTCTCGCCGTTTGGCATAACTGTTCAAATGTCGCATGTAAAATACCATCACTAGCCTTTACAACAGAGAGGGTGCGATGATTGATTTCAATCTCACTGCGTGCTTCTTTTTTCTCGTCACCAACCAATTGCCGATAGTAATGTTGTAAATTGTGGCTTGCTGCTTCATCCAATGGATAGTGGTAAATTTCCGCTTGCTCTAATGTTCTTAAGCGATAATCAATGCCACTATCGACGTTCAACACATGACAGTGTGATTCAATCAAAGCAATTGCAGGGAGAAAGCGTGCTCGCTGCAAGCCGTTGCGGTATAAGTCGTGCGGTGGAATATTCGATGTCGCCACTAAGATAATGCCGCGCTTAAACAGTGCTTGAAACAAGGTACCCAAAATCATCGCATCGGTAATATCTGATACAAAAAATTCATCAAAACAGATAATTTCCGTTTCAGACTTTAAAATATCGGCAACCTTTTCTAAGGGCTCTTCAACTCCAGCCAGCGCCTTCAACTCATCATGAACTCGGTACATAAAACGGTGGAAATGCACTCGCATTTTGCGAGTGGTTGGCAGAGCTTCAAAAAACGTATCCATTAGATAGGTTTTTCCTCGCCCGACACCGCCCCAAAAATAGAGCCCTTTAGGTAAGTTAGGCTGTTCAGGTTGACGACCAAGCCATTTGGTCCAAACCGCGGAGGGCTTAACTGGTTGGTTAAGATAATCCTGAAACTGATGGTAGAGTAAATCCAGCGCATCGACGGCGCTTTCTTGAGCAGAGTCTCGTTGAAAACCGAGTTTTTTTACATCGTGTTCATATCGCTGTTTTGGTGTCATGACCGCCTACTGCACTAAAGAAAATGGAAACTGCTATTTCGTGTATTTCGCTTTATTGGCTAGAGCAGTCATAGTAACATGTCCAAGCGACGTGTGTAACCAACAGGTAAAAAACATGTTAAATAACAACAATAAGGAGCTGTTATGCCTTGGATATATGCCATTGTAGGCTTGCTAGTAGGGGCTGTGTTGGGAATGGTCATTTCACGATTGACTACGCCTCAATATAAAAACCAAAAGTCTCTACAAAAAGAATTAGATAACGCGAAATTTAGTTTGGAACAACAACGCCAAGAATTGTCGGATCATTTTGCTCAAGCGGCAGAAATACTCGATACACTAGGTAAAGATTATACAAAACTGTATCAACACATGGCCAAAACATCGTCCGAAATTCTGCCGAATATGCCAGAGCAAGATAACCCATTTATCAAAAAAATCGCTCTGCATAATGATACAGAGAAAAGCAACGATGACATTTTGGAACAGCCACCGAAAGATTATGCCAATGGCGCAACAGGGCTTTTTAATACCCCTAAAAAAGAGATCATTCATTCTGCAGACGTGGTTAAGGTGAAAGCCGTTTAATCTGAATTCATGAACTTTATAAAGGTTTTTGAGTCATAAACCTCACGAGAGTGTTGAAGTTTTGTCTTTCGTACAAATATTAAACTTCGAACACAGTTATTCCAAAGGAGCTTATGATGAAAAAACCTTTACTTCTTTTAACCGCTCTATCGTTAAGTTTAAGTTCAATCATCACCCCACTACCCGCAATGGCAGCGCTACCCTTTTCTGTCAGTGGTGAGCCATTGCCGAGCTTAGCACCGATGCTAGAGCAAGTGACACCGGCGGTTGTGAGTATCTCAGTTGAGGGAACTCAAGTTTCCCATCAACGTTTACCCGAGCAGTTTCGATTTTTCTTTGGTCCTGACTTCCCAATCGACCAATCGCAAGAGCGGCCATTTAGAGCATTAGGCTCTGGTGTCATTACTGACGCAGACAAAGGCTATGTTGTGACTAATTATCACGTCATCGATGGCGCTGATAAGATTCGCGTCAAACTATACGACGGCCGAGAATACGATGCGGAGCTCGTCGGTGGCGATAAAATGTCCGATGTCGCGCTGATCAAACTCAAAAAAGCAAAAAATTTAACCCAAATTCGTATCGCAGATTCAGACAAACTGCGTGTAGGTGATTTCACTGTCGCGATCGGGAACCCGTTTGGTCTTGGTCAAACGGTGACTTCCGGCATTGTTTCTGCGCTAGGACGAAGTGGACTTAATCTTGAAAACTTTGAGAACTTTATTCAGACCGATGCCGCGATTAACAGTGGCAACTCTGGTGGTGCCTTAGTCAATCTCAATGGTGAATTGATTGGGATTAATACCGCGATTCTTGGGCCGAATGGTGGCAACGTTGGGATAGGTTTTGCAATACCATCAAATATGATGAAAAACTTGACCGAACAGATCTTAGAATTTGGTGAGGTAAAACGTGGCGTGCTCGGCGTTCAAGGGGGTGAAATAACCTCTGAACTGGCTGAAGCGCTAGGCTATGAGTCAAGTAAAGGGGCGTTTGTTAGCCAAGTTATCAAAGATAGCGCCGCCGATAAAGCAGGGATCAAAGCGGGTGATGTCATCACAGCTATTAATGGAAAAAACGTTTCTACCTTCAATGAATTAAGAGCCAAAGTGGCAACATTAGGTGCAGGTAAAAAAATCACAATCGATGTAATCCGCGATGGTAAAAGCAAGACCTTCGACGTAACCTTGAGTGAAAACAACACCACAACTAAAGCAGAGCAACTGCACTCGGGGTTGACTGGTGCGGCACTGACCAATACGACGGATCAAGACCCAATCGCTGGCGTTAAAGTGACTGCTATAGAGAAAGGGTCAGCGGCAGAAGCGTATCAACTACAAAAAGAGGACATCATCATTGGTGTTAACCGCCAACGAGTGAAAAACCTCGCACAATTACGCGAAATTTTGGAGAAAAAGCCGAGCATACTTGCGCTGAATATCCAACGAGGTGATAGAACCATTTACTTGGTTATTCGCTAATTAGTGAGAATCGCTTGTGGAGCGATCAGGGCAGCATTTGAATGCTGCCCTTTTCTTATTCAATCATGTAGTGCTATTCTTCCTCTCTCAAGCTCAGGTGTAAAATAAGCTGAGTATATAGCGGGTTTTGTTTGGGGAAGATATGCTTAACTTTTTACTTCGTTCAGTGGGGCTTGGGCTTCTTGCTGCTGTTGTTATTTTACTAGCGGTTCCCTCGCTACGTTCAAATGTTCTCCCGCAAATCGCGGCCGAAGAGTCTCCCAATGCGCTCTCTTTGCAAATTTCGTTTAACCAAGCCGTTCGCCGCGCCGCACCTGCTGTAGTCAATATTTACAACCAAAAATACACCGAAAGCGATCGCAGTAAACTGTCGATTCAAGGGTTAGGCTCTGGTGTGATTGTGAGCGAGAAAGGGTACATCATTACGAACTATCACGTAGTAGCCCAAGCCGACCAAATCGTAGCGGCCTTACAAGATGGCCGTCTCGCAGCCGCGCAATTAGTAGGCAAAGATCGACGCACGGATATCGCAATTTTGCGAATCGAAGGAACGAACCTTCCCGTTATTCCACAAAATCCCAATTACTCGGTGAAAGTTGGCGATGTGGTACTGGCCATTGGCAATCCATACAACCTTGGACAAACTACTACTTTTGGTATCATTTCTGCCACTGAACGTTCATCAGTCAGTACCGATGGACGTCAAGCTTTCATCCAAACTGATGCGGCCATTAATGAAGGCAATTCCGGTGGAGCTTTGGTCAACACTCAAGGAGAGCTGGTAGGTATTAACACGGCTTCGTTTCAACAAGCAACTGAAATGAAAACCGATGGTATATCATTCGCGATTCCCTACAAATTAGCCAATACCATTATGGAAAAAATCATTGCTGATGGACGTGTGATTCGCGGCTATATCGGTATTGATGGGCAAGATATTACCCCTGTAACATCTCGCTTACTTGGCAGTGAACATATTGGCGGCATAGTTGTGTTGGGCATTGACCCCAATGGCCCTGCGGAAACGGCTGGTTTTAAAGAGCGGGACATTATTCTAAAAATTGGCGGTAAAAAAATTAATGGTCGCAAGAGTGTGATGGAAATTGTCACTGACTTGCGCCCAGGTACCGTTGTCGATGTGCTCATCTTACGTAAAGGTGAAGAGATGACACTTCCCGTGACAATTGTTGAAGACCTACGCGAATAAAACTAAGCCATCAAAAACAAAGAGACATAAAAAAGCCCCCAACTCACGAAGGGGGCTTTTATTTATAGACTTTTACTCTTGCTCAAGATCTGAATCACTAAGTTCTGATTCAATCTCAATCGCAGTAACACGTTGTAACCCTCTCGGCAGTAAACTACCTCGACGTCCACGCTCACCACGGAAGTTTTCTAGATCGCTGGCTTTTAAACCAAGTTTGCGTTTGCCGGCATAGAGCGTAATAGCCGCTCCTTGAGGCAAGGAGATTAAGTGTGACACAAACTCTTCACGCTCTTTGGACTTAGCCGCAGGAATATTGATTATTTTGTTGCCTTTGCCTTTGGTTAGCTGTGGTAAATCTTTGATTGGGAATAGCAACATTCGGCCCTGATTCGTGATCGCTAAAATGTCATCAGACTCCAAATTACCGATGGCCTGCGGCGTCATTACCTCTGAGTTCTCAGGCAAATTAACTAAGGCTTTACCACTACGGTTTTTCGACAGCAGTTCACCACCTTTACACACAAAACCATAACCGGCATCCGAGCCCACTAACCAGAGTTGATCCTCTTCCCCCATCACTACTTGGCGGATAGACGAGCCCTCTGTGATGTTGAGACGACCCGTAATCGGCTCACCTTGGCTGCGCGCCGAAGGTAGCGAGTGGGCTTCAAGCGAATAACTTCGACCATCGCTACCCAAGAATACGACCTGCTGATTGCTCTTACCACAAGCATGAGCCAAATACTGATCGCCAGATTTATAACTCAAACTTTGGCAATCCACATCATGCCCTTTGGCATGACGTACCCAGCCTTTTTCCGAAAGCACAACGGTGATCGCTTCACTTGGCACAAGGTCACGCTCAGTCAAGGCTTTAGATTCAGCACGCTCAATCAGTGGTGAACGGCGATCATCGCCATACTTCTCAGCATCTGCTTTGATCTCTTTCTTCAACAATGTGTTCAAGCGACGCTCAGAACCAAGCAACTGCTCTAATTTTTCGCGCTCTTTGGCAAGCTCATCTTGCTCACCACGAATCTTCATCTCTTCAAGTTTGGCTAAGTGGCGAAGTTTGGTATCTAAAATCGCATCGGCTTGAATAGCACTAATACCAAACCGGGCCATCAATACCGCTTTCGGTTCATCTTCAGTACGAATGATTTCAATCACTTCATCAATATTCAGATAAGCAATGAGCAAACCTTCCAAGATGTGCAAACGCGCCATGACTTTATCAAGACGGTACTGTAAGCGGCGGCGAACCGTGGTGCGACGAAACTCAATCCACTCAGAAAGAATGGTCACTAAACCTTTCACTTCAGGACGATTGTTTAAGCCAATCATGTTCAAGTTAACACGGAAGCTTTTCTCTAGATCGGTTGATGCGAACAAGTGGCTCATCAACAAGTCACAATCTACGCGGTTAGAACGCGGCACAATAACAATACGCGTAGGGTTCTCGTGATCCGATTCATCGCGTAAATCTTCAACCATTGGCAATTTCTTCGCGCGCATTTGGTTAGCGATTTGTTCGAGCAATTTAGCGCCTGAGACTTGATGAGGTAATGCAGTGATCACAACATCACTACCCTCTTTATGCCAAACCGCGCGCATTTTGATACTGCCGCGACCTGAGCGATATATTTTCTCAATTTCAATTCTGGGTGAAATAATTTCCGCTTCGGTCGGATAATCTGGCCCTTGCACGTACTGCATCACATCATGCAGTTGCGCTTCCGGGTTATCGATCAGGTGAATCGTCGCATCGGCAATTTCACACACATTGTGTGGCGGGATATCGGTCGCCATGCCCACCGCAATTCCCGTGACGCCATTGAGCAAAATATGAGGTAAACGCGCCGGCAGCATTTGTGGTTCTTGCATTGTCCCATCAAAGTTAGGCTGCCAATCAACGTTGCCTTGTCCAAGCTCACCCAGTAAAACTTCAGCGAATTTAGACAGTTTCGCTTCGGTATAACGCATCGCCGCGAAGGATTTTGGATCGTCCGGAGCACCCCAGTTACCTTGACCATCCACCAGTGGATAGCGGTAAGAAAAGGGTTGTGCCATTAATACCATCGCTTCGTAACAGGCCGAATCACCGTGCGGGTGGTATTTACCGAGCACGTCACCAACGGTACGCGCTGATTTTTTGTACTTGGCTGACGCCGAGAGTCCAAGCTCCGACATCGCATAAATAATACGTCGCTGTACCGGTTTTAAACCATCGCCAATATAAGGCAGTGCGCGGTCCATGATGACGTACATCGAATAATTGAGATAGGCGTCTTCAGTGAACTTACGCAGCGGCAGTTTTTCAACACCATCAAAGGTTATTTCAGTTGACATTTATTGCACCTCTGCCATATCGCCATAACGTTGCAACCATGCGCGGCGGTCATCTGCACGCTTTTTACCTAGCAACATGTCCATCATCTCATCCGTTGCTTCAGCATCATCAATGGTCAGTTGCACCAAGCGGCGCGTGTTTGGATCCATCGTTGTTTCACGCAATTGAAGCGGATTCATTTCACCCAAACCTTTAAATCGTTGGACGTTGATTTTGGCTTTTTTCTGGCTAAGTCGCTCTAAAATGCCCTCTTTTTCAGCATCATCGAGTGCATAAAAGACCTCTTTGCCGCAGTCGATCCGATACAAAGGAGGCATCGCAACAAAAATGTGGCCCGCTTTGACTAGTGCTCGGAAATGTTTGGTAAATAAGGCACAGAGCAAGGTGGCAATATGTAAACCATCAGAGTCCGCATCTGCGAGAATACAGATTTTACCGTAACGCAATCCATCTAGATCGTCGTTATCAGGATCAATCCCAAGCGCAACAGAAATATCATGCACTTCTTGTGAAGCCAGCACTTGGTCTGCCGACACTTCCCACGTATTTAAAATTTTCCCACGCAGTGGCATAACCGCCTGAAATTCACGATCGCGCGCTTGCTTAGCACTGCCGCCTGCTGAATCCCCTTCGACAAAGAAGATTTCCGTGCGGCTCAGGTCTTGTACTGAACAGTCGGTCAGTTTACCGGGGAGCGCGGGGCCTGATGCGATTTTTTTCCGTACCACTTTTTTGCTGGCTCGCATGCGGCGATGCGCATTGGCTATGCACACTTCGGCAAGTAATTCAGCGAGTTGTGGTTTTTCATTCAGCCATAAACTAAAGGAGTCTTTTATCACACCTGAAACAAAAGCCGCGGTTTGACGTGAAGAAAGGCGCTCTTTGGTTTGCCCTGCAAACTGTGGGTCTTGCATCTTAACCGACAACACATAAGAACAGCGGTCAAAGACATCTTCACCAGTTAACTTAACGCCACGCGGCAACAGGTTGCGGAATTCACAGAATTCACGCATCGCATCGAGCAACCCTTGGCGTAAGCCGTTAACGTGCGTACCACCTTGTGCGGTAGGGATTAAGTTAACATAGCTTTCAGTGATCATCTCACCACCTTCAGGTAGCCAAATCACTGCCCAGTTGGCCGCTTCAGTTTCAGCGACAAACTCACCCGTAAATGGCTCTTCGGGCAATAAGGTGTAGCCCTTTACACCTTCTGCGAGATAATCTTTTAGGCCGTCTTCGTAGTACCAACGGTGCTCAAGATTGTTAACCTTATCACTAAAGGTGATCTCGAGCCCCGGGCAAAGTACCGCTTTAGCGCGCAAATTATTGATTAGGCGAGTCACTGAAAAGTTAGGCGAATCAAAGTAGCTGGTATCGGGCCAAAAGTGGACACTTGTCCCTTTATTGCGACGACCACAGGTGCCAGTTACCGTCAATTCCTCGACTTTATTACCGTGCTCAAACGCCATTTCATAGATTTGCCCATCACGGCGAACGGTCACTTCCACACGCTTGGATAGGGCATTCACTACGGAAATACCTACCCCATGTAAACCACCGGAGAACTGGTAGCTTTTGTTTGAAAACTTACCACCCGCATGCAATTTACAGAAGATAAGCTCAACGCCTGATATTTTCTCTTCAGGGTGAATATCAACAGGCATACCACGCCCATCATCGATCACTTCAAGTGATTGATCTGCGTGGAGAATAACTTGTACCTTGGAGGCATATCCGGCTAGCGCTTCATCGACACTGTTATCGATAACTTCTTGGCCTAAATGGTTAGGTCGCGCGGTGTCCGTATACATCCCAGGTCGGCGACGTACTGGTTCTAAACCATTAAGAACTTCAATGGCCCCAGCATTATATTGTTCAGTCATAATACGGAATGCTTTTATAGATAAATGATTCGTTACTTTTTCGGCAGTTTATCAATGATGTGCTTGTGATTAATTAACGACAACAACGCTGATTTTTTCAGCATTACAAACTGCAAAAGTATAGGTAGAACATAGTCTGGAAGAGCCTTGCTTATGTCAAGCGAGATAAGTAAGTTACAGGTAAAATTATGACTCCCCCCTCAATGAATCGGTCAGAGATCTAGGAATTCGATGATTTGTCGCGGATATCGCTCAAAGTTCACAAAACTATGATCGCCGCCAAATTCAACCGTCTGTTTTGCTCCCGCCAATTTAGCGACGGCTTGACGGTAATCTAAGACTTCATCACCCATTTGTTGCAACAACCAAAATGACGTGACGTCATTAATTTTAACCTCTAATGCTTTGAGCTCTTCAATATGTTTCGCCTCTAGCCGATAGTGCTCTTGCGTGTAGGGGTTGACTTGTTCGCCTAAAAAATTGACCAATAATTCATACGGTTTGATTGCTGGGTTTATCACCACGGCACGAAAACCAAACAAATGGTTTAACCAAATAGACAAATACCCGCCTAATGAACTCCCCACCAGCGCAATACGATATTGATCTTGATGTTGATGAATAAGATCAAGTAGATATTCCGCAGCTTGCGCGGGAAAACTGGGTAACTTAGGCACCATCACTTTGATATCAGGACGCTGCATTTGGCAATACTTCACCATCACTTGTGCTTTGTGCGACAGCGGCGAGCTATTAAAGCCGTGAATATAAAGCAGCATAGGTTGACGAGTAGGCATCTCAGTATCCATTAGCGTTAAAATCCGGTTGGAATGCGCCGTTAGCTAAACGTTTGACTTGAGTTTCTATTTGACCATCAGCCGATAGCGTCAATTCACGCCATCCTGGGGAAGTGCGATCCAAAGCAAAATCATCTGAATTGGGCTTAAATTGTACACAGGTCGAGGGAGTGGCCATCACTCGGACACCGTGATGGAGTTTATCCATATTTTGATGAACATGACCACACAGGACGGCTTTCACATTGCGATGTTGCGTGACGATATTCCAAAAAGCATCTCTGTCTTTAAGGCTATGTTGATCGAGCCAGGCACTCCCCACCAATAGAGGATGATGATGCAGCACAATCAAGGTGTGTCGCTGATGGTGCGTCGATAATTTTTCGTCAAGTAAAGCCAATTGTTGATCGCTCAGCCGTCCGTGCGGTACGCCCACCACTTGAGAATCGAGCATCACCATCTGCCAGTGTTCACCGAGTAATACATGCTCCGACTGTTGAATCTGCTCTGACGGGAATACGGCGCCCATATTGGGTTTAAAGTCGTGATTACCGGGAAGCCAAAAACAAGTTTTTTCTAATGAAGAAATACCACGAGAGAAACGAAGATAAGACTCAGCACTATGATCTTGCGAGATGTCGCCCGTAGATAGAATTGCATCAAATTCAACACGTTGCGCGCAGATCTCTGCCACAACAGCATGAAAGCTATCTACCGTATTAACACTCAACAGGCTGCCATCATCCGGCGCAAACAGATGCGTATCGGTAATTTGTAGCAGCCTGATGCTGTCTGAATTGTCTAGAGTTGGCGACACGTTCAAAATTTATTAATCCAAATTGAATGACTAATTTTCATCTATGACGAAGACTAAATTGGAGCTCGACTAATCCCGTGCTTTAAACAGAAAGTAAGCCAATCGCCTAAAAAGCGATTGATTTGCGCTTTCTCATCTTTTTGCATCATTTGTTCATTCGGGTAATCATAGCGAGCTTTGATCTGATTTATCCGCGCACTTGCACACACTTCGGAAACACGTGCATCGTGGTAAAGCCTGACAGACATCGACGGTAATGGAAATACTGAAACGTCATCACTCTGACAAATCTCCACTAAAGTTGTGTACTTTGTGACCTCTAGCACTTGTAATTGATAGGTCATTTGAGCAGCCTGATAACAGCGTAAGTCACCCACGCTCGGCTGACTTGGTAACAAAGCGTTCAATTTCGCGTAGTTAGTTTCGTACACACGCATTAATTCCGATAAATCAACGTGATACGGTTTTTTCAATGCTAATTCTGCCATTGCAATTGTAACTGTTGATAGTTTAGCTCTAACCATTGTAAAGCGATAATTGAGGCACCATTCTCAATTTGGCCGTTTTTCACTAAGCGGTAAGCCTCTTCACGGCTCATGACATGAACTTTGATGTCTTCACCTTCATAGTCAAGCCCATGTACGCCTTTAGCTTGCGTTGCATCGATTTCACCAACAAAGACGTCGAGTAATTCAGAGCATCCACCAGATGATGGATAATAAGAGCTAATTTTTTCGATTCGGTTCACTTCAATTCCCGCCTCTTCCATCGCCTCTCGACGAATAACCTGCTCGGACGTTTCATTAGGGTCGATGACTCCAGCAATAATCTCCAGTTGCCAAGGATGGGCGTGCTCTAGTGCTCCAACTCGAATTTGCTCTATAATCACGACTTCATCACGCGCAGGATCATAAGGAAGCATAGCCGCAGCATGACCTCTTTCAAACATTTCTCTTTCAATTTCCTCACTCCATCCACCTTCAAACAACTTGTGTTTAAAGCGATATTTCACCATGCGGAAAAAACCTTGGAACAGTGTTTCTTTTGAAATGACGTCCACATCTTGGGGCGTAAAAATGTTGTACTGTTTGTCAGACTGCTGCATTTGAAACCTCGCTCAGTGAATCTCATAGTTTAATCATGGAATTCATCCATCACCAAGGATATTGCTCAACTTTTTATATAAATTTTATATTTATTTTTAAACGAGCATCGAATTTTATTGCACAGATGGACAGTTATGTGTAAAAAAGTGCAAAGTTTCGAGTGAATTACCACCAATTTAAGTTAAACTCCTTAAAAGTAACCTTCTTACATATTAAGGCAGGGAATAGGACCAATGAAAAAACTGCTTCCACTATTCATCAGCGCAGCATTAGGCAGCCTGAGTTCTTCAGTATGGGCGGATACTCTTACTGAAATCTATAATCAAGCCAAAGAAAATGATCCTCAGCTACTGAGCTCTGCAGCTCAACGTGATGCTGCATTTGAAGCGGTAACATCTAGCCGTGGTGATCTGTTACCACAAATCAACCTGACTGCTGGTTACAATATCAACCGCAGCGATATTGATGCACGCGAAAGTGATAAGCTCACAGCAGGCATCAGTTTCTCTCAGCAGCTTTATCAACGTTCAAGTTGGGTTTCTTTAGACACGGCAGAAAAGAATGCACGCAAAGCGGATTCTGCCTATGCGGCCACCCAGCAAGGTCTGATTTTACGCGTTGCACAAGCCTATTTTGAAGTGCTTCGCGCCAAAGATAACTTGGCATTTGTCCGTGCAGAAAAAGCGGCAGTGGCTCGTCAATTAGAGCAAACGAAACAACGTTTTGAAGTCGGCCTTTCTGCAATTACTGACGTGCATGACGCACAAGCGCAATACGACGGCGTGCTTGCTGATGAAGTTTTGGCAAAAAATAGCCTCACCAATAGTTATGAAACCTTGCGTGAAATTACCGGCCAAGAACATTCTGATTTAAGTGTGTTGGATACTAATCGTTTTTCAGC
Organism: Vibrio sp. V12_P9A6T4; assembly: GCF_963874835.1. NCBI lineage: Bacteria > Pseudomonadati > Pseudomonadota > Gammaproteobacteria > Vibrionales > Vibrionaceae > Vibrio > Vibrio sp. V12_P9A6T4. Next base: position 79,732 of record NZ_CAWNJO010000082.1, read on the forward strand.
CAGCAAAACAACGCAGCCGATTGATGCTCTGCTTGAAGAAGCCCAACAGAAAAATCTCTCTTTGCTGACCGCTCGTATTGCTCAAGATGTCGCGAAAGATAATATTTCATTAGCAAGTTCAGGGCACTTACCCTCACTGACTCTTGATGGCGGCTACAAGTACGGCGATGAAAGTAATAATAACAGCGGCTCTAAAGGGGATTATAACGATTTTAATGTCGGTATTAACCTTGCGGTGCCATTGTACACTGGTGGAAAAACCACTTCGCAAACCAAACAAGCTGAATTTGCGTACGTTGCTGCAAGCCAAGATTTAGAAAAAACGTATCGCAGCGTTGTGAAAGATGTACGCGCATTTAACAACAACATCAATGCCTCTATTGGCGCTTTACGTGCTTATGAGCAGTCAGTTATTTCAGCGAAATCAGCACTGGAAGCGACCGAAGCAGGGTTTGATGTCGGTACGCGAACTATTGTTGATGTACTTGATTCAACGCGCCGTCTCTACGATGCGAATAAAAATCTCTCTAACGCACGTTATGACTATGTACTGAGCGTACTGCAATTGCGTCAAGCAGTAGGCACCTTGAGCGAGCAAGATATTTTAGATATCAACGCTGGCTTAAAAGCAGACAGCTAAAAAAGTAAAAGCCGCTGACAATTCAGCGGCTTTTTTGTAGTGATTGGCTCATTTTATACAAAATGCCAAAGGATACGGCGCGATGTTAGCCTCTGCCGCCTTTAATTGCTTCAATAATTTCTGTGGTTGAGCAACCATCTTCAAAGTTCAACACTTTAACTTCTCCACCCGCCGCAATCACTTCTTCACCACCGGCGATATCTTCAGGTTTATAGTCACCACCTTTCACCAGTAAGTTAGGTAGTACAGCTGCAATCAAACGCTGTGGCGTATCTTCAGAAAAAGGAACCACCCAATCGACAGCGCCTAATGCAGCCAGTACCGCCATGCGGCGATCCGTTGTATTGACTGGGCGACCTGGGCCTTTCAAACGCTTAACCGACTCATCCGTGTTGACCGCGACAATCAGGCGATCGCCCAATTTGGCTGCGTGGTTAAGATAAGAAACATGTCCTGCATGCAAAATATCAAAGCAACCATTGGTCATTACCACCTTTTCGCCCTGAGCTTGAGCCACTTTTACCGCATCAATTAAGGCTTGTTCACTGATGACACCATAATCAGTATCTTTGCTACCGTGAACCGCTTCCGCTAGTTCAATGGTTGAAACGGTTGACGTGCCCAGTTTACCAACCACAACACCCGCCGCCGCATTGGCTAATGCACACGCTTCATCAAGTGGTTTACCTGCTGCAACTGATGCTGCAAGCACTGAAATCACCGTATCTCCAGCGCCCGTTACGTCATACACTTCTTTGGCTAATGTTGGTAAATGGAATGGCTTCTGATTGCGTTGTAACAGTGTCATGCCATGTTCGCTGCGAGTCACCAACAGTGCGCCAAGATCAAACTGTTCAATCAAGGCAAAGCCTTTTTCTACTAGCTCTTGCTCTGTTTTTACTTTGCCTACGACCTGTTCAAATTCAGACATGTTAGGTGTGAGCAATGTTGCGCCACGATAACGTTCGAAATCGGCTCCTTTAGGATCGATAAAAACGGGAACGTTGGCTGCACGTGCTTTTTGGATCAATTGTTGCACATGCTCTAATGCACCTTTAGCGTAATCAGACAAGATCACCGCTTTCACTTTCGGTAACGCCAGATCCATGCGAGATAAAATCAGTTCTGGATCGGTGTTCTCAAACTTATCTTCGAAATCCAAACGGATCAGTTGCTGGCCTCGGCTTAGCACGCGTAATTTTGTAATGGTTGGATAATTTGGCAGAGCAACAAAATCACAACTCACTTTCAACGCTGTTAACGTTTCAGTCAGAACCTTCGCTGGCTCATCCACGCCAGTTAAACCAACAATGTGCGCATGGCCGCCCAGCGAAGCAATGTTCATTGCAACGTTTGCCGCGCCGCCTGGACGTTCTTCGCTATTCTCTACTTTTACTACAGGAACGGGGGCTTCTGGTGAGATGCGACCGGTTGGACCATACCAGTAGCGATCAAGCATCACATCGCCAATAATCAATACACCTGCATCATTGTAGTCAGGTAGGATTGGTTTCATTGTGGATCTCCAATTTTTGTTATTGCGCTGAGTGTAACACAGCTCATTGAGTCTCTAAAACACTCAACCTAGCCACTGCTGCCAAGCGTTTGTGACTCGTTTTCGCAGGACAACAAACTTACTTTCGTCAACATCCGCATCCAAGTTGAGCAAGTTTCGATGATGGATCTGATTGCGCATTGAGGTATAGGCATCGGTAAGAGCCAGCGCTTGTTCTTCCTCCATAACACCTTGGTTCAGTAGTGACTCAAAAATGCGTACGTTGTCTGACCAAAATGTCAACTTTGGCTTTTCATGGCTAAAACGCAGCACTAGATATTGAGCTAAAAACTCAATATCAGTGATGCCACCAGCATCTTGTTTAAGCATAAAGCGGCCACTTTTCTTTCCCCCCAAATGATCGCGCATTTTTATCCGCATCGCGACGACATCCTGCTTGAGCTTGGTTTCATCTCTTGCCAATGACAAAATCTCATGGCGGGTGCGATGGAAAGCCTGTTGCAGTGGCTCATCACCATAAATCATTCGAGCTCGAACTAAGGCTTGGTGTTCCCACGTCCACGCTTCATTGCGCTGGTATTCATCAAACGCTTCAGCGGGGCTAACTAACAAACCGGACGCTCCAGACGGGCGCAAACGAGTATCAACTTCATACAAAATACCAGAAGCGGTACGAGTCGCAAAAATGTGGATCACGCGCTGGGCTAAGCGCAAATAAAACTGACGGCCATCAATCTCTTTTGCGCCATCGGTGTAACAATCCACTGGGCAGTCATGGAGAAACACGATATCAAGATCGGAATTGTAACCCAACTCCCAGCCCCCCACTTTGCCATAGCCAACGACGGCAAACCCTTTACCATCCCTCTCTTTTAAATGAGTGGGTTGGCCGTATTTTGCACTGACTTGCTGCCAAGCTTGGTTGATCACGGCTTCAACGATGGCTTCAGCAAGGTAGGTTAAGTGATCGCTCACTTTCATCACAGGCAAAGCACCAGCAATATCAGCAGCAGCAATACGCAAAATGCAGATCTGCTTAAATTGGCGTAATCCTTCCATTTGCTGCTCCATATCCTCTTCGGGAATACGAGCAAGAAAATCACGCAGTTCAGTTTTATAAGCAGACAACTCCATTGGATTATAGAGATGCTGCGGGTCGATAAGTTCATCGAGTAAAATGGGGTAACGGCTAAGCTGTTCCGAAATCATCGGGCTTGCGGTACATAAACGCACCAGCTGCGTCAATGCCGCAGGGTGTTCATCTAGCAGCTCAAGGTAAGTGGTTCGAGTCACAATTTTGTACATCAAATGCAGCACACGAGGTAAGCCAAACTGCGCATCTGGGTGAATGAAAATCGCTTGGAACAGTTTTGGCATCAACCGGTTTAATACATCTCGTCCGCGTGGGCCCAGCGTTTTTTTCGCCAAATCCTCTTTAAATTGGATCAATACATGCGCCATGCCGGCAGGATCATCACAGGTAAGCTCTTGTTGAAAAATCGTTTCAAGCACATCTGGCTTGTGCGCCATATCCCACAGCTCGTGAAAATGTTTAGCAACGCAGTGGTCATCTTCTTCTTCATCATCACCAATCAAAGTTGCAAACACTTGATGTACTTTGATCATGTGTTGATGCGTTTCGTGAAGCAGCGTTGCCCAGTCAGTGCATTGCATAGCAACAGCTAAGCGAAGCTGATCCAGTTTATTGTCTGGCAAGGTTTGCGTCTGCTTATCGGCCATCGCTTGCAATAGGTTCTCAAGGCGACGTAAAAACAGATAAGCTTGTCGTAAATCGGCCACTTCTTGCGGTTTGAGCAGGGCAAGTTCTTCTATTGCAACCAGTGTTTCTAATAGTCCACGCTGACGTAAACTGGGTTCTCGTCCACCACGAATTAACTGAAATACTTGTGCGATGAATTCAATTTCGCGGATCCCGCCTGCGCCTAATTTGATGTTGTTATGCAGCCCTCGACGTCGCACTTCGCTGCTGATCATCGATTTCATACGGCGCAGAGATTGAATGGCGCTAAAATCGATGTAGCGGCGGAACACAAATGGTCGCAGCATTTGACGCAGCTCTTGGTACTGCGGATACATTTCCCGCCCCATTACTCGAGCTTTGATCATCGCATAGCGCTCCCAATCACGCCCTTGCTCTTGGTAATAATCTTCGAGCGCCGCATAGCTCATCACCAGTGGGCCACTTTCACCAAAAGGACGCAAACGCATATCAACTCGGTAGCAAAAACCGTCAAAGGTATGTTGATCCAACGCTTTGATGATTCGCTGGCCTAAGCGGGTAAAAAATTGCGCATTCGCGATGCTGCGGCGAGCGCCTTGTGTTTCACCGTTTTCAGGATAAGTAAAAATGAGGTCGATATCCGACGAGAAGTTCAACTCACCGCCACCTAACTTGCCCATGCCGATGATCAGCATAGGTTGTGCTTCACCTTGGTCGTTAGTTGGCGTTCCCCACTCGAAGCAGCAAACAGCGTACTGCCACTGGTAAGTCTCAAAAATGAGTGCTTCCGCCAGTGCTGAAAGATGTGCAAGGCTCTCTTCTAACGTCCAACTGGCGGTGAAATCTCGCCAAGCGATGCACACCATTTCACGGTTACGAAACTGACGCAAAATACGATGCCCTGACATTTCATCTTTGCACTCTTCTAGCTGTATAGCGAGATCGTCTCGGTAATGCTCTAGCCTTGACTCTCCCGCCAACATTTCCGGTAATTGCATACACAACCGTTCATCTCGCAATAATGCTTCATTGATAAACTGGCTCATCCCGACCACATACAACAGCTGTTTTTTCAATGGCTCGGACCACTGTGCAATGCTCGGTTGTTGCTCTAGCAAATGTTGATAGGTTGTGTGCGCAAAAGCGTGAAGTGATGAAGGCAGTAACATGAGACATCCTTGTGAATTGAGACCAATGCAGTCGCTAGAAGGCTATTTATAGCAAACTTATATCAATAAAAAACGCCCAACAACAAGAATTGTGGGCGTTGATTAAAGGATCGAATTTCTACAGAGTTAGACTTTGAACATCGTAATTTTCCGATCTAACTCTTCGGCGTTGCTTTGCATGATCTCTGATGTTTCAAGCAACTCACCAACCACTGTTACTGAAGCTTCAACGAGCTCCCTCACATTGGTTAGATTTTGGTCCATTTCCTGAGCCACGCTAGTTTGCTGCCCAGCGGCCGTTGCGATTTGGATATTCATGTCATTGATCCGTTGCACTTGATTCACAATACCATCTAATTCAGTGCCCGCATTCGTAACCAGCTCAACTCCTTCAGCCGCTTCAACTACACTTTTTTCCATTAAATCAACAGCTGAATTGGCACTATTTTGTAATTGAGAAATCATCTCCTGGATCTCAATCGTCGCTTTTTGGGTACGCTGCGCTAAGTTACGCACTTCATCGGCCACCACCGCAAAACCACGCCCAGCTTCACCAGCCCGAGCCGCTTCAATGGCAGCATTGAGCGCGAGTAGGTTGGTTTGCTCGGAAATACTTTGGATGGTTCCAACAACACTGCCAATCGCAACCACTCGCTCTTCAACTTGGTTGACGGCTTGCGCTGATGCCGCGATATCCTTCGATAGCTCACTCATCTTAGTGATGGTGCCTTTAACAAAACGCTGACCAGTTTCTGCTTGACCTGACGCTTGCTCGGTTAGTGCTGATGCATTTTGTGCATGCTCTGCGACCGTTTGCACCGTGGATGTCATTTCACTCATGGCGGTGGCCAATTGGTCAATTTCGTTAAACTCTTCTTGAGCCGAATCTTTGGTTTCTGACATGCTGATGGTCATGACTTCAGTAAGTGACGAAAGCTCTTGTGAGGCATCCACTTGCATTTTAATGACGTCTTGCAACTGGCGGCGGGTTTTCTCAAGCTCTCGCGCAACGTCGCCGTACTCATCTTTACATTCCATATTAATCGGTGTGGAAAGATCACGACTTGCCATCAACTTAATTGAATCACTTAAATATTGCGTTTGGCGCAGCATGACTTTGGCTGCGGCGAGTAAAAGCACAACAAAAACGATGATCATGAATGCCGTTTGCCATACTACTTGAGTCAAATAAGCATCATAGTGTTGCTGAGCGATTTCGGTATTCTGAGTTGCTGCAAGCAGTGATTCGTAAAAAGTACGAGCATCCCAAAGCTGCTTTGCGATGATCAATACTGTACTAAACACCATCAGCATAACCATTTTAGGAACGAGACGAATATCGGTAATCAAACGTTCCCATGGCTTAAATGCCATTGTTGCCATTGTCAGTTCTCCACTATGTCTTATATGTTGAAATTTCGGTAAGTAAGCAAACTCAAAAACTAAAAAAGCTATTTATTTTGAGCTTCGTATGAAAAAAGATGATATCAAAGATGAGACAAATCCAATGTGTTTATTGTTGCTGATCCACTCACTCATGGCATTATTTGTGATCTCAGGCTTGTTGTTCATCTCTGTCAATCATGATACCTGTTAGGTTTCTATCGACCCTGATTTTTTGAACTGTAGTCGTTTCGTTGTGCAACCTGTTGGAGATTTGATCTCATCCACAAATCAATTGTAATTAATGAAACTAAATGAGCAGAGATATAAAAAAAGAGACACCGCAGTATCTCTTTTTCATTTTGGCTGTGAGCCATGTTGATTAGCGACTTTTACGCCAATAAGGCTCGGCTTCAATGCCAATTTGTCGCGTCTGCTCCATCGCATGAACAATGGAGTTTTGTTGGCGAATCAGCCATCGCTTGAGTTGTTCTTGTTCGTCTTCTTGCAACTTGTCGATCAAATTCTCTAGCGGCTTGAGCATTAATAAATCATCTATTCCTTGCAGTAAATCAGCCCAAGGGAGACGGAAGTTTTTGCGTTCTTCAATATCATAAAGGCTCGCAAAACCGATGCCAGTGTAGAGATTACGCATTAAACGATACTGCTGATCAATATACTCTTGAGGGCTTAGCTCAACTTTAGGGGGAAAAGCTTCCATTAACTCGGCCCATGTGCGATCCAACTGCTTCACCGAAAACGAACCGACGTTACGCGCCATTTTTTCTCTGGCTTTATCGTCCAAGAAGGGTTGCCATCCACGGCTCAAAATCCAACGACTGAGATCAAGCAGTAACCCAGTATACCGCGCCGAACTGAGCAGCTTTAAGTTTTCTTCCCGATTAGGTAGTGCCTCTTGCTGCTCTTTTAACTCGGCGATGATAAATTTACGAGCGTCCAGTTTACGTAGTGCGTGGCCTTTATCTTCAAGCAGGTTTGTTAGGTAGTCATGAGTTTTTAACCACGATAACTCTTGCTCCAACCATTTCAATTCCTGACGTAAAATAGCGCTGGCGCGACGTGGCACAATGCCGCCATAAATGCTCAAGATCTGGCGTAAAAAACTGGTGGCGTGGCTTATCTCATGTAACGCCGGAATTGAATCGCGCTCGGTGTAGATCTGTTCATGGTGATGCCAATGGGATAATGCATGCTCTAGCGAGTGAATAAAACACTCTTCCACGCTGTCAGTACTGATTGTATTGACCAAGGTTAAGGCATGAACTTCATCACCTTGATAACCAGACGCAAGACGATAGCCTCGCGCCGCTTTACTCAAGTTACCCAGACGCATACCACCGTGCTCACAAAACTGGCGAGCTAACGTAAACAAAGCATCCGTTTGCCCCGATTTCAACTCCAGCTCCACTTCGCAGATAGGTTCTTGTTTTTCACCTGCAACGACAAAGCCTTGATCGAAAGCCACTTCAACTTGGCTGCCATCGGCCATGCCAATCAACCACTGCTCGCGTGTGAAGTTGGTCGAAAATAGAGGCATAAGTTCAGATTGTAAGGTCGTAATATCTTTACCTTGTGGCCAGATATCTTCCGGATGAAGCGTCAAGTTCGGTTCATTGCTGTTGTGCTCAGCATTGTATTCTGGTCTTTGGTGCAACCCTGCAACGACTCGACCCGCCGTTTTAACAGTTTGAACATACACATCATCAAAGCGACGAATACGAAGCCCTGTGTCGTGTTGACGCAACCAGTTGTCAGGTGTATCGAAGTAAGTGTTCCCTAACGCTCGACAACTGTGCTGAAGTACTTTGATTTCAGAGATCTTGTAACGCAAAATTTCCGAAAATTCTGGTGAAACAAAAAACTTCAGTTCTATCTCGGTTTCCATAACTAACCCTTTCAAAGCAGATAGCGAAAGAATATGGCCTAATGCACAGTGGGGCAAGTAACAAATATCACTGGAATGATGATCTAAAACAGTTTTAATGAGAGATTTAATGGGTTAACATGCGCGCCTTTATAGCCATCGCTCAACATTTCGCCATGAATGGTGTATGTTATTTTAAGGTTATATTTTTTAGGTTGAACGACCATGCCAGTAAATACAATTATGGGGTTATTTGCAAAGTCCCCTATAAAGCCTTTGCAGCGCCACGTTGTGTGTGTGAATGAATGTTGCTCTCACTTAGTCAATTTCTTTGAAGTTTGTTCAAAGGGTGACTGGGAGAAAGCAGGTGAAATTCGAGCCCAAATTTCTCATTTAGAGAAAGAAGCGGACGTACTCAAGCGTGAAATTCGTCTTAAACTACCACGCGGTTTATTTATGCCTGTCGATCGTACTGACATGCTAGAGCTGTTAACTCAGCAAGATAAACTGGCCAACCTTGCAAAAGATATTGCAGGCCGTGTCTACGGCCGTCAATTGATCATCCCAGAGCCTCTTCAAGAAAACTTCATTGCCTACGTAAAACGCTGCCTTGATGCAGCAAATCAAGCGCAAAAAGTGATCAATGAGCTCGATGAGTTATTGGAAACAGGATTTAAAGGTCGTGAAGTCACACTGGTGGCGGAAATGATCAATCAACTGGATGTGATTGAAGATGACACCGATGCGATGCAGGTTCGACTCCGCCAACAATTAATGGCTATTGAGTCGAAAATGAATCCGATCGATGTAATGTTCTTGTACAAAATTCTAGAATGGGTGGGCGGCATTGCCGATCAAGCTCAGCGCGTTGGCGCTCGTCTTGAACTAATGCTTTCTCGCTCTTAAATCAGTAAGTTAACCAAATAACGAAGAGCAAAACTTGATCCATCAGCTTAGGCGTTGATTATTTTCTCCGCTGATGGTTTTGACTCGCTTCGAGAAAATGAGTCCAGTTATGCTCCGCTTGTTATCAAAAGACTAGGTATTACGATGGATATCCTTGCGAACTACGGCACTGTCCTGATTCTTGTTGCAGCCGCTTTTGGCTTCATGATGGCGATTGGTATTGGTGCAAATGATGTTGCTAATGCAATGGGAACTTCAGTAGGCTCAAAAGCGCTAACCGTAAAACAAGCTATTATCATTGCGATGATTTTTGAATTCGCTGGTGCATATTTAGCGGGTGGTGAAGTAACCGAAACCATTCGTAACAGCGTCATCGAACCCGCACTTTTCGCTCACCAACCCGACGTTCTTGTTTATGGCATGATGTCTGCACTTCTCGCCGCCGGAACATGGTTATTGTTGGCTTCATACATGGGTTGGCCTGTATCAACGACTCACTCTATCATCGGCGCCATTATCGGATTTGCCTGCATATCTGTCGGCCCAGAAGCGGTTGATTGGGCCTCAGTAAAAGGCATCGTAGGCAGTTGGATTGTCACCCCAGTCATTTCTGGTTTGTTCGCCTACTTAATCTTCGTCAGTGCTCAACGATTGATTTTCGATACTGAAAATCCACTGATGAATGCCAAACGCTTTGTTCCTATTTATATGTTCATCACCACTATGGTGATCGCACTGGTTACCATCAAAAAAGGCCTTAAACATATAGGCTTACACCTGAGCACCGGTGAAGCATGGTTATGTTCTGCGGCGTTATCAGGCCTTGTTATGGTCGGTGGTTACTACTACATCAAGAGAAAATTTGCCAACCGCGAAGAAGACCATGGGTTTTCCGGTGTTGAGAGCATCTTTAGCGTATTGATGGTGATCACTGCGTGTGCAATGGCTTTTGCGCATGGTTCAAATGATGTAGCTAACGCGATTGGTCCTCTGTCTGCGGTGGTTTCAACTGTTGAAAGCTTGGGTGCTGTTAGTGCTAAAAGCTCAATTGCTTGGTGGATTTTGCCACTGGGTGGTTTTGGTATTGTGGTTGGCCTAGCTACCCTTGGTCACAAAGTGATGGCGACGGTCGGTACGGGTATCACTGAACTGACGCCAAGCCGTGGCTTTGCCGCTCAATTGGCAACAGCGTCAACGGTCGTATTGGCATCAGGTACTGGCCTTCCAATCTCAACCACACAAACACTTGTTGGTGCGGTATTAGGGGTTGGTTTTGCTCGTGGAATTGCGGCATTGAATCTAGGTGTGGTGCGTAATATCGTTGCTTCATGGATTGTCACCTTGCCAGCAGGCGCTTTACTTGCGGTCATTTTCTTCTATGCCCTGCAAGCAATATTTGGCTAATACAATAAGTCAATAGATTGTAAGTGCAATGTCATTAATTGACTCAAACGCACAGAAAGGGAGGCTTAGCCTCCCTTCTTTGTTGCACCAATCAACGAAACTTCTTAATATTTGTCGAAAGCATTTTAATACCTCATTTGATAGCTAAAGGACTTATCGTGAAAAAACTGATCTGCATGGTTTTACTGACCATGTTGGCTGCGCCAACGTTTGCGCAAGACCGCTATATTGCGGACAAACTCTTTACTTATATTCATTCAGGTCCAAGTAACCAATTTCGCATTCTCGGTAGCATCGATGCAGGAGACAAAGTAAAGCTGCTTGATGTTAATAACGATACTGGTTATAGCCAGATTGCCGATGAGAAAGGCCGCACGGGTTGGGTTGAAAGCCGTTTTGTCACTCGCCAAGAAAGCATGGCGATGCGTTTGCCTAAATTGGAGAGTGAGCTGGCCGAAGTGAAAAGTAAATTGGCCAATGCAAAGCAAAATGCAGACAGTGAAAAAGCCGGATTGGCCAATTCATTAGAGGCTCGCAATCAACAAATTTCAGAGTTAGAACAAAACTACAGTGATATCAGTAAGCAGCTCACTGATTCACAAACTGAAATTCGCGAACTGCGCGCTAAGCTGGATACTCAGAAAGAGGATCTACTGCTTAAATACTTTACTTATGGGGGCGGCGTAGCGGGTATTGGTCTGTTACTTGGACTAATTTTGCCACACATTATCCCACGCCGTAAGAAACACCCTTCTGGTTGGGCATAATCTCCCTAACAGACTGGATCTATCACTTGAAAAACGGTCACCAGAGAAAGGTGACCGTTTTTTTATCCTTTCCAATCATAAAGAGCTGGGATTTCAATCAATTCACCATCGAAACGTATCAAGGTCGATTGCGGATTGATCTCGACTAATTGCACGCCATTCACCACATCATCACCTACCTTTCGCTCTACGCCATTAATTTTTACCCATCGTTTATCTGTGCGACTTGAATAAACGTGAGTCTGGAAATTCAGCGCTGGGATACGTCCTGAAAAGGTATCAAGATGTTCTGTGAGCAGAAGATGACCTTTTGATGTGTCTCCTACCAGTACGACTTGATCTTTGCCTTGAATCGCCAACTCAACTCGTTGTACCAATTCCGGGGATAATTGACTTAAGTCGAGATCATTAAGGCCAAACTCTTGATCTGCGTTTTTATCTCGCGGCTCACGAGTCGTCAACTGAGTACCATGTAAAGGAGTAAATGGCGGCGTAGAGCTTGTCTCGGTAAGTGTTTTCACTCGTGGTGTATTGGTTTGTAACTCACCAAAGTCAGGGGATTCCAGAACTTGGTAAGCCCCCTCTTGTTGCACAACTTGTGGCGCATTGCGCTTCAATTGTTCTAGCTCATCGATTCGAGCTTGGTATGAATGATAAATAAGATAACCGCAGCAGAGTAACGATGGAGCAAACAACACGGTAAGCGATGATTTCGAGCACCATGAAGATGGCAAGGATTGATTAAACACTGCCACATGAGAAGAGTGCGGCAAGCTTTTGCTCTGGTGGCTCAGCTCTGATTGCTCTAATGCTTTAAGCACTTGCGACATTATCCTTGCTCCTTAGTAATGAGAAGACGAGGTGCGTTGTGTTGAGTCAATAGCTCAAGCCGACTTATAGTGCGAGCCCCAGCAATACCATCGCTGTCCATTTTTTGCCAGCGTTGGAAAAAAGCTACTTTGCGCTTTACCTCACCATCAAATTGTTGATGCCCTGTGGCTTGCTCTCCAAGTAACTGAGACAATTTTTGGTCAAGCAGTTCAACATCATCTCCTTGCATGCCCTGTTTCAACGTTCGAAGTAAATCGTGCTGCCAAATGTAGTGATATTCTCCTGTCCATACATCATTGAGCTGACTTTGGTTAATTTGCACATGCTTTCCTGCCATTAACAATTGCACCTGCTCAGCATTGATCTGGTACAACACCGCATAAGCTTGTGTTTGCTCCGCAGCTAAAGTAAGGACCACTGGCAAATTTAACTGCTTTAATTGGTTGAAATCACCCTGCATACGCTGACATTGAAAGCGTCCTTGTGCTTGAGCATCACAAAAACTATCGGCCAAAGATGCACTGTAACCCCACACTTTATAAAGATCGCTAATGGCCGCTTCCAATGCCTTCGAGCGTTCTAGATCTTGTTCCAATTGAGCACTGATCACCACTTGAGTGATCGGTTTAGGTAATTCAGGGGAAGGCAACGCAAAGCGCATCATGCGATCAATCCATGGCGGGCTAAACCACGCAATGAACACAGCTAACACTAAGCCCGCAATGAGAGGAGAGCGATACGATATTGAAGACGGTACGAGGCGAGCATGAGGCGACTGATAGACCGAAGACTGAAAATTCATGACCTCTTGACCCGCGGTACGCACTAATTCAAATGAGAGCACTTTCACGCCCTGCTGATAGGCTAACTTGAAACTCGCATCGCATACTAAGTTAATTAAACGCGGAATACCGTGGGTCTGTTCCGCTATCCATTTGATACTTTTCTGATCAAACCAATCCTTGTGACCGCCGGCTAACGCTAAACGAAAGTGGATGTACTGCTCTGTCTCTTGAACATTGAGAGGCAGCAAGTGATAACGACCGGTAATACGTTGCGCAAGTTGGCGTAATTGAGGTAATTGCAATTTTTGTTGTAACTCAGGCTGACCAATCAGTAAAACCTTAAGTAACTTACGGCTCTCTGTTTCAAGGTTAGTCAGTAGTCGCAACTGTTCCAGTACATCGGCGGCCAGATGCTGCGCTTCATCTATCACTAATAGCGTCTGTTTCCCTTGCGCGTGGTTATGCAGTAAATAATGATAAATTACTTGGCTAAGCGCTTTTAAACTCCCTGAAGGTGGGTAAGACAGCGCAAACTCATCACAAATCGCTTCAAGCAACTCGATATTCGAAAAAGTTGGATTTAAAATAAACCCCGCCTGAGTACTATCATCGAGTGCCGCAAGCATCGCTCTTGCGATGGTTGTTTTGCCAGTCCCCACTTCGCCAGTTAATAGCGCAAAACCACCACCATCACCCAGCCCTGCTTGTAAATGTTGCATCGCTTCACGATGACGATGGCTCAAAAATAGGTAACGAGAGCTCGGTACAATTGAAAATGGCGGCTCGGTAAATCCAAAAAATTCCTTATACATTCTCTCGTCTCTATCATTTCACTGTGATGAAAAGTACCATTACTAACATCAATCGCCAATGGCGTTTCAGCATATTTAAGGTAATCCGGTGCAAGTATACTTAGTTGGGGGCGCGGTACGCGATCAGTTGCTCCATATTGATATCTATGACAAAGATTGGGTTGTAGTAGGCAGCAGCCCAGAGCAAATGCTGGCCACTGGTTTTACTCCTGTAGGAAAAGATTTTCCCGTATTTCTTCACCCGAAAACGAAACAAGAGTATGCCCTTGCTCGCACTGAGCGCAAAACTGGCGCGGGCTACACAGGCTTTGCCTGCTACTACGCACCTGATGTGACTTTGGAAGAGGATCTCGCCCGCCGCGATCTGACCATTAACGCCATCGCACAAGATAACGCTGGTAAGCTTATTGACCCCTATGGCGGCCAGCGCGATCTGCACAATCGCCTACTGCGCCATGTTTCTGATGCCTTTATCGAAGATCCACTACGCGTCCTTCGCGTGGCTCGTTTTGCGGCCAAATTCGCACATTTAGATTTTACCATTGCCGATGAAACCATGGCACTGATGAAACAAATAACGCAATCAGGTGAGTTGCAACACTTAACCGCCGAGCGCGTATGGCAAGAGTGGCAGAAATCACTGGCCACTCAGCATCCAGAAATATTTCTTTCTGTTTTATATGAATGCGGTGCACTTAAAGTGGTATTACCCGAACTGGATCGCCTGTTTGGTGTTCCTCAACCGGAAAAATGGCATCCTGAAATTGATACCGGAGTACACACCTTAATGGTTGCAGCGCAAGCGGCGAAGCTCTCTTCATCGATAGCGGTTCGTTTTGCAGCGCAAGTGCATGACTTAGGTAAAGGAGTCACACCTAAAAGCGAATGGCCCAGCCATAAAATGCACTGTCACACAGGAATTAACATCATTAAAGCCTTGTGCGAGCGGGTGCGTATTCCAAATGAGTGTAAAGAGTTGGCACTACTCGTCTGCGAGCAGCACTCCAATATTCATCGAGCGGCAGAATTAAAACCCAGCACCAAACTCAAAATACTCGATAAACTCGATGCATGGCGCAAGCCTGAGCGCTTGCTGGACGTTTTACTTTGTTGTCAGGCCGATCATGCGGGTCGATTAGATTGCGAAGAGACTCCTTATCCGCAACGCGATATTTTTCTCAAAGCCTATCAAGCGGCACTGAGTGTCGATGTACAACAGGTGATCCATGATGGTTTTCAAGGGAAAGCGATCAAAGAAGAGCTGGATAAACGACGGATCGCAGCGATTAGCGCGGTGTAAATCTTTCTCTTCTCAACTAGCAATTCAAAATGCGAGTTGCGATAGCAGAAAAAACAAAACGCCCTGCATTGCAGGGCGTTCTTTAAAGTAATGATGCTAAGCTGTACCCCGTGGGATTAAGCTTGGCCTTTCACTTCTTTAAGACCGTTGAAAGGAGCACGACCAGCTAGCGCTTCTTCAATACGGATTAGTTGGTTGTACTTAGCAACACGGTCAGAACGGCTCATAGAACCCGTTTTGATTTGACCTGCAGCTGTACCTACTGCTAGATCAGCGATAGTTGCATCTTCAGTTTCGCCAGAACGGTGAGAGATTACCGCTGTGTAACCTGCGTCTTTAGCCATCTTAATTGCAGCTAGAGTCTCAGTTAGAGAACCGATTTGGTTGAACTTGATAAGGATTGAGTTAACGATACCTTTCTCAATACCTTCTTTAAGGATCTTAGTGTTAGTAACGAATAGATCGTCACCCACTAGCTGAATTTTGTCGCCTAGAAGTTCAGTTTGGTGTTTGAAACCAGTCCAATCAGACTCGTCCAAACCGTCTTCGATAGAAACGATTGGGAATTGCTCAACAAGGCCCGCTAGGTAGTGGTTGAACTCTTCTGAAGTGAACGTTTTGCCTTCACCTTTCATGTTGTAGATGCCAGCGTCTTTGTCGAAGAATTCAGATGCTGCACAGTCCATCGCTAGAGTGATGTCTTTGCCTAGCACGTAGCCAGCCGCTGCAACCGCTTCTGCGATAACTTCTAGCGCTTCAGCGTTAGATTTTAGGTTAGGAGCGAAACCACCTTCGTCACCAACAGCAGTGTTGTAGCCTTTAGACTTCAGAACTTTAGCTAGGTTATGGAATACTTCTGCACCCATACGTACTGCTTCTTTAAGAGTTTTTGCGCCAACAGGTTGGATCATAAACTCTTGGATGTCTACGTTGTTATCTGCGTGCTCACCACCGTTGATGATGTTCATCATTGGTAGAGGCATAGAGAATTGGCCAGCAGTACCGTTTAGCTCAGCAATGTGCTCGTATAGAGGCATGCCTTTCGCAGCCGCAGCCGCTTTTGCGTTCGCTAGAGAAACCGCTAGGATTGCGTTCGCACCGAAGTTAGATTTGTTTTCAGTACCATCAAGGTCGATCATCACTTGGTCGATAGCTGCTTGATCTTTAGCATCTTTACCAACTAGAGCATCAGCAATTGGGCCGTTTACAGCTGCAATCGCTTTAAGAACACCTTTACCTAGGAAACGTGATTTGTCACCGTCACGTAGCTCAAGAGCTTCGCGAGAACCAGTAGATGCACCAGATGGCGCAGCTGCCATACCTACGAAACCGCCTTCTAGGTGAACTTCAGCTTCTACTGTTGGGTTACCACGTGAGTCGATGATTTCGCGACCTAGAACTTTAACGATCTTAGACATTAATGTTTCCTCTCGTTGAATTTAAATGTCAAAACTATAAAGGGCAGCAGCACAACAATTGCAACTGCCCGTATCCTTGTTACTTCTCTGATTCACCGCGTTGGAACTCACCTGCCGCTTTAATAAAGCCTGCAAATAGTGGGTGACCATCACGAGGGGTTGACGTGAATTCTGGGTGGAACTGAGCTGCTACAAACCATGGGTGAGCAGGGTTCTCAATCACTTCAACTAGCTTCTTATCAGCAGACAGACCTGATACTTTCAAGCCAGCTTTTTCGATCTGCGGACGAAGTTTATTATTAACTTCATAACGGTGACGATGACGTTCATGAATGGTTGCACTACCGTAAAGCTCATACGCTTTGGTACCTTTCTCTAAGTGGCATAGCTGCGAACCAAGGCGCATAGTACCACCAAGATCAGACTTTTCAGTACGCTCTTCTACGTTACCTTCGTCATCTACCCATTCGGTGATCAAGCCTACCACAGGGTATTGAGTCTCTTTGTTAAATTCTGTTGAATGCGCACCTTTCATACCCGCAACGTTACGCGCGTATTCGATCAGCGCCACTTGCATACCTAGACAAATCCCTAGGTAAGGAACTTTGTTTTCGCGGGCATATTGCGCAGCAAGAATTTTGCCTTCGATACCGCGATCACCAAAACCGCCAGGTACTAGGATTGCGTCCAAACCAGTCAGCACTTCCGCACCTTTGGTTTCAACGTCTTGAGAATCGATGTATTTGATTTTCACGCTCAAACGGTTTTTCAAACCTGCGTGTTTCAGTGCTTCGTTAACCGATTTGTAAGCATCAGGCAATTCAATGTATTTACCGACCATCCCGATCACCACTTCAGCGGTTGGATTAGCCTCTTCGTAAATCACTTGTTCCCATTCAGAAAGATCCGCTTCCGGTGCTTTAATACCAAAACGGTTACAAACGATATCATCCAAACCTTGAGCTTTGATCAGTTGAGGGATCTTGTAGATAGAATCAACATCTTTCATCGAGATAACGGCTTTTTCAGGCACGTTACAGAACAAAGCAATTTTCTTACGTTCGTTCGCTGGGATAACGCGATCGCTACGACAAACCAAAATATCAGGCTGAATGCCGATAGAAAGCAGCTCTTTAACTGAATGTTGAGTCGGTTTGGTTTTCACTTCACCAGCAGCGGCAAGGTAAGGAACTAAAGTCAGGTGCATAAACATCGCGTGTTCACGGCCCACTTCAATCGCAAGCTGACGAATCGCTTCCATAAATGGCAATGACTCGATATCACCAACGGTTCCACCCACTTCAACGATAGCGACATCGTGGCCTTCAGAGCCTGCGATAACGCGATCTTTAATCGCATTGGTGATGTGTGGAATAACCTGAATCGTTGCACCTAGGTAGTCACCACGGCGCTCTTTACGCAATACATCGGCATAAACACGACCAGCAGTAAAGTTATTGCGCTTGGTCATTTTGGTACGAATAAAACGTTCGTAGTGACCAAGGTCAAGGTCAGTTTCAGCGCCATCTTCCGTGACAAACACTTCACCATGTTGAGTTGGGCTCATTGTGCCTGGGTCAACGTTGATGTAAGGGTCAAGCTTCATCATAGTCACTTTAAGACCACGAGCTTCTAAAATCGCCGCAAGAGATGCTGCCGCAATACCTTTACCTAGAGAGGATACAACCCCGCCAGTAACAAAAATGTAATTTGTCGTCATGTTTAACCTGAAATTGGTTGAATGAGGGAAATGGATTTCTTCTGGACGGGATAAAAATATACCAGAAGCCCTTATTCGCTACAACGTGAAATCTATCACACTGTCATTTTTTATTTTTTGCTTCAAATCAAAGAGCACCGCTTGATATGGCTTATCACACCACTCAAATGAGTCAAATTTGTCTCAATGGGTGGGTTTTATTGTGGATTGCCAACACAGGGTATTACTTCGACTCCAAGCGCTTCACTTCATTCCACATCGCATCCAATTCTTCGAGAGAAAAATCGGTCAAGGTTTTGTGCTGACGTGCCACCAGCATTTCAATACCTTTAAATCGACGTGAAAACTTTCGATTTGCTTTATTTAACGCCACTTCTGGATCAATTTTTAAGTGTCGAGCAAAGTTAACGGTGGCAAATAATAGATCGCCCATTTCATCCTCTACTCGAACCGGATCAGGGTTGATTTGCAACGCCTCTTCCATGACTTCTTCGATCTCTTCTTGGACTTTATCAACCACTGGGCCGATAGAATCCCAATCAAAGCCATATTGGGCACACTTTTTTTGAATCTTTGTAGCACGTAAAAGAGACGGAAAAGCGTGTGGTATTGAGTCTAGAATACTTTGATCTTTTTTTCCTGCTTGTACCTTTTCTTTGGCTTTTTCAGCTTCCCAATTGGCGTTGATTTGCGCTTCATCCTCAAACTTGGCACCCGAAAAAACATGAGGATGGCGGCGCGTAAGTTTTTCATTCACCGTTTCAACAACTTGCGAGAAATCAAACAACCCTTGCTCTTTCGCCATTTGACTATAAAAAATAACTTGAAATAGCAAGTCACCTAATTCTTCTTTGAGATTAGGCCAATCTTGGTTGTGGATCGCTTCCATCACTTCATAGGTCTCTTCGATTGTGTAAGGAACAACCGTGTCAAAAGTTTGCTTGATATCCCAAGGACAACCTGTTTTTGGGTCACGCAACTGTGCCATGATCTGTTCCAGTTGTTCGATTGGGTGGCTCATTTATCCGCTCCTTACATCAATATTTAAAATAAAAAAGCGAGCAGTCATTGCCACTCGCCTTTGAAAACCCAAGGCGCTTGCGTCGCGATTTAATTGCGATTCACGCCAATAAGAGTGTTACTGTGATATGAAATTTAGCCTAGGCGTTTCACCAACATGACATCTTTGATCTGCTCTACTCGCATTGATACTCGTGACAACGCTTCGATGTTGCTCACTTCAAGATCAAAATCCATGATGATCAACTGTCTTTTGTAGTCGCTACGACTTTTCATGCTGATGACTTTCACTTTCTCATTCGCAAGCAGGGTGGTGATGTCTTTGAGTAACCCACCTCGCTCCATCGCTTCAACGCGCAAAGTCAAAATATAGGTTCCAACAAACCCACGCCCCCAAACGGTATCAATGATGCGTTCAGGTGCGTGATGGCTCAGCTCTTCTAGCTGTTCACAGTCACTGCGATGGACTGAAATACCACGCCCTTGAGTAATGTAACCTTTGATCTCATCACCCGGGATAGGTTGGCAACAGCGCGCTAGGTGTGTCATGAGGTTATCTACCCCTTCCACTACAACGGCATCTTTGTGCGCTCGATGTGGCTGAGCTGGACGAGTTTGCGCATCTTGCAATTTTTGCAGTGCTTGTTGATCTTCTTGCTCAGCGGTCGGCTTATTCACCAAAGCATTGATGTGATTGACGATTTGGTTGATTCGCAAATCACCACTGCCAATGCCGACGTACAGCTCGTCAGGCGTATTGACGTTAAAACGTTTGAGCGCGTATTTATCGGCATCTTTTAGCGTAGCACCGATTTTGGCTAATTCTGACTCGAGGATCTCTCGTCCGGCTTCAAGGTTTTTCTCGCGGCCTTGTTTACGGAACCAAGCGTTAATCTTGGCGCGCGCACGGCCTGAATGAACAAACCCCGTTGCTGGATTTAGCCAATCACGCGACGGATTCGGCTCTTTCTGGGTGATGATTTCGACTTGATCACCCATAGATAATTTATGAGTAAATGGAACAATACGACCCGCGACTTTGGCACCGATGCAGCGATGCCCCACTTCAGAGTGAATATGGTAGGCAAAATCGAGCGGCGTGGCTCCCATGGGTAAATCAACCACATCACCACGAGGTGTAAAGGCGTAAACGCGATCATCAAACACCTGGCTACGCAGCTCGTCGATCATCTCACCCGAATCAGACATCTCTTCTTGCCAATCAAGAAGCTTGCGCAACCAAGTAATTTTCTCATCGTAACCGCTGCGGGCAACCGTTGCGCCCTCTTTATATTTCCAGTGCGCAGCAACCCCAAGTTCAGATTCTTCATGCATCTGCTTAGTACGAATTTGAATTTCGATGGTTTTGCCTTCTGGTCCTAAAATCACCGTATGAATGGATTGATAGCCATTCGGTTTCGGATTAGCAACGTAATCATCAAATTCGCTAGGCAGGTGTTTGTATTTGGTATGAACGACGCCCAAGGCGGCGTAACAGTCTTGCAATTGATCAGCAATAATGCGAACTGCACGCACATCAAACAGTTCATCGAAAGCCAACCCTTTCTTCTGCATTTTGCGCCAGATGCTATAGATGTGTTTCGGACGGCCACTCACTTCGGCATTGATATGAGAAAGCTTCATCTCGGCGCGCAGATCTTCGACAAAATCGTGAATATATTGTTCGCGCACGATGCGGCGCTCGGAAAGCTGCTTAGCAATTTGTTTGTAGGTATCGGACTGCTGGTAGCGAAATGCGTAATCTTCAATTTCCCATTTGAGCTGACCAATGCCCAAGCGGTTTGCTAAAGGGGCATAGATATTGGCGCACTCTTTAGCCGCTACACGGCGAATTTCGTCAGGTTCATCTTTTACTTCACGTAAATTACAAATGCGCTCCGCTAATTTGATCACCACGCAACGAAAATCATCTACCATCGCAAGCAGCATGCGGCGAACGTTATCCACCTGCTCTGAAGCTTCACTGCCTTGCAAGGTGACGTTTAACTGACCAAGTGCCGCCATCTCTTCGACACCATCAATCAGCTTCACTATGCCTTTACCATAGGTCTCTTCTAATACTTCACGGTCAAAAAGCCCACTACTGACGATAGGAAAGAGCTGAGCCGCGACTAAAGTGGCGCGATCCATCGATAAGGTAATCAGGATTTCGATCATTTCACGGCCGCGCCACAGCAGTAGCGGTCCTTTGGCATGACTTTCTAATAACGTTTCACACTGACGATATACGTCCGTCAGTTTAGAAGCTGTGCTTTTATCTTGATGTAAACTCGCAATCCATTTATCTAGCTCAAACTGTTCGTCTGGATTCAAGTGTGCGCTTCGTACCGCAACCATCTGATTCGTCCTAGTTTTATAGTTTGTGGTATTCGACTAACTTCGACTGAGTTAGTTCTCTGTCTACCGACTTTTTACAAATAGCGCCATCGATTCTAAATGACTGGTGTGTGGAAACATATCCAACATGCCAAGTTTTACCAACTTATAACCTTGGCTGAGTAAACTTTGACTGTCTCTTGCCAGTGTTGCCGGGTTACAAGAAACGTACACCACGCGCTGAGCGCCGAGCTTAGCCAATTGGTCGACAATGCCTGCCGCCCCGGCTCGCGCTGGGTCGAGTAGTACTTTAGCAAATTTTTGCTTTGCCCACGCTTGCGTTGACATATCTTGTTCCAAATTTGCTTGGTAGAACGTGATATTGTCGATTTGATTGCGCTGCGCGTTTTGTGT
Organism: Vibrio sp. V12_P9A6T4; assembly: GCF_963874835.1. Taxonomy (NCBI): domain Bacteria; kingdom Pseudomonadati; phylum Pseudomonadota; class Gammaproteobacteria; order Vibrionales; family Vibrionaceae; genus Vibrio; species Vibrio sp. V12_P9A6T4. The sequence goes on from NZ_CAWNJO010000082.1 coordinate 101,780, forward strand.
CGCTTGCTCAACCATCTCATCCACACCTTCAATGCCCACTACCGATTGAGCGTATTGGGCCATCGGCAAACTAAAGTTCCCTACGCCACAAAATAGGTCCAACACTCGGTCATCCTCAGTCAAGGCTAACCATTCCAATGCTTGAGCCACCATTTTTTGGTTTATTTGGCGATTGACTTGAATAAAGTTGGAGGGCAAAAATTCGATAACTGATCCGGTTTCACAGTAGCTTGCCATCTCTCCGTGAAGACGTTCGAGCTGATCGCTTTCTGGCATCACATACAAAGTGAGATGATGCTGCTGAGCAAACGCCAGCAGCGCCGCGTGATCTTCACTTGGCAGCGGCTGAAGATGGCGTAACACCATCACCGCGCCTTGATCACCCAGCACCAATTCAACATGGCCAATCGCTTGCTGAGATTTAAATTGCGTTAACAGCGCTTGGATAGGTGTAAGTAGCGTGTTGAGTTGTGGTTCTAGCACTGGGCAGTCCGTCACGTTAACGATTTGCTTGCTCTGCTTTTTGCGAAAACCAAATTGCAGCTGTTGCTGCTTTTTGTCCCACAACACGCTGATGCGGGCGCGACGGCGATAGCCTTTATCGGCGCAACTTATTACGGGGCTCAATGCCAACGTTTGTCCGGCGAATTTACTCATCAATTGCGAGAGTGTTTGCTCTTTGTGCGCCACTTGCGCACTGTGATCTAAATGCTGCAGATCGCAACCACCACATTGACCGTAATGGCGACAAAATGGCGTCACGCGTTGTTCACTGGCCGTTAAGACTTTAATCAACTGACCGCGAGAGTATTTACTTTTGCTTTCAGTTAGCTGCATCAGCACTTGCTCACCGGGCAGCGCGCCATCAACAAAAAGCAGTTTATTGTGTTGATAAGCGATACCAGAACCTTGATGATCAAGACGTTCAATCAATACCGTTTGATGTTTTGTTTCTAATTGCGCTTTCTTTTTCGGTTGGAAAAAACGTGCCATGCTCTGTGCCTAAGTAAAATTAAATCGATGTTTTTTGCCCTAGCGTCACTATTTAGTGCGGGGATGATTGTCGAACTTACTCGACTTGATTAAGCTAGCCGTCAATTAAACGATTTTCGTACAGGCTTGCTCATCAAATTGCGGTCTATTTTCCCATATCCACACCACGATGTTTAGACAATAATGACCAGATATGGCTTACGCGCGCGCGTTATTACTTTAACCTTAGCTCCAACCTTAATTATCGGCTTGTTGCTCAGTGCTTTTTTCTCATTCAATCGCTACCATGATCTGGAAAAACAGGTGATCAATGCGGGGGCAAGCATCATCGAGCCCTTGGCCATTGCTAGTGAAGACGCCTTAAAAAACCAAAGCCGTGAGTCGGTACGCCGCATTATCAGCTACGCGCATCGGAAGAACTCTAAATTTGTCCGCAGTATTGCGGTGTTTGACGCCAACCACGAACTGTTTGTCACCTCGAATTTTCACCCTAACTTTGAAAGCTTAACTTATCCAAAAGATAAGCCCATTCCGATTTTAAGCAGCTCAAATCTCACCGAGAACACTTTAATACTGCGCACGCCAATTTTGGCTGAAAACCGTCTAACCGAAGGCATAAATGCCAATACATCAACGCCTGCGCTCGGCTATATCGCGATAGAGTTGGATCTCTCTTCATTGCGTTTACAACAGTATCAAGAGGTCTTTTCCGCCTTTTTAGTGCTTGCGCTTGGGCTCGGTTTATCAGGGATGTTCGCATTCCGACTCCTGCACGATGTGACTCGCCCTATCTCACACATGAAAAACATGGTGGATAGAATTCGTCGCGGCCACCTTGATGTGCGGATCGAAGGCAAAATGCACGGTGAGTTAGATTCGCTCAAAAAAGGGATCAACGCGATGGCGGTATCGCTATCGGAATATCACGTCGAAATGCAGCACAGTATCGACCAAGCCACCTCGGATTTGCGAGAAACCTTAGAGCAGTTGGAAATCCAAAACGTTGAATTGGACATTGCCAAAAAACGCGCCCAAGAAGCCGCGCGCATAAAATCAGAATTTCTTGCTAACATGTCCCATGAGTTGCGCACGCCACTTAACGGTGTCATTGGCTTCACCCGCCAAATGCTCAAAACCCAGTTGACGAATAGCCAAGCAGATTACTTACAAACCATTGAAAAATCGGCTAATAACTTATTGAACATCATCAATGACATTTTGGATTTCTCCAAGCTAGAAGCCGGTAAGTTAGCACTGGAAAATATTCCGTTCGAGTTTCAAGAGAGTTTGGAAGAGGTGGTTAACCTCCAAGCGACCAGTGCTCATGAAAAAGGATTGGAAATCACTCTTAAAGTGGATCAAAAAATCCCAGCAGGCTTGGTAGGTGACCCACTTCGTATCCAACAAGTGTTGACCAACCTTGTCGGTAACTCGATTAAGTTCACCGAACGTGGCAACATCGACATCAGTGTTGAATTGCGCTCACAACGCGACAATGTGGTTGAGCTGCAATTTATGGTGCGCGACACCGGCATTGGTATTTCAGAGCGCCAACAAGCACAGCTGTTCCAAGCCTTTAGCCAAGCCGATGCCAGTATTTCTCGTCGCTACGGCGGCACTGGACTTGGTTTGGTTATTACTCAGAAATTGGTCAGCCACATGGGCGGCGAAATTAGCCTCACCAGCCGCCTTCACCAAGGTTCCACCTTCTGGTTTACGCTGCGTCTTAATACCACTGAAATGCCGATGAGCGACTGGCTTGATCCACATATTTTGAGCAATAAACAGCTGTTGCTCGTTGAACCCAATATGCAAGCCGCCTCAATCATCCAGCAAATGTTGGTGCAGGCAGGGTTGAGCGTCACATATCGAGCGGTGATACCAGAAGAGACGGATCGCTTCGATTATGTATTACTCAATTTAGCCCCAAGTAGAGAGACTGATTTAAATTTGGTTGAGCAGTGGGTCACAAAGGCTATTCAGCTTGCCGACAACGTGATTATCGGTACACCAAGTACCGAGCTCGCACTATCCGATTATTTAATGCAGCATCATCCAGTGCAGTGCATTACCAAGCCACTGTCGCGTAAAAAATTGCTGCAACTGTTAATCGCACACCAACCGGTACAGCCTGCCATTCAAGATCTACCGATCACACTCGATACACTGCCCCTGAAAGTAATGGCGGTGGATGATAACCCTGCCAACCTCAAACTGATCATGGCCCTGCTGCAAGAACGTGTTGAAACCGTCATCGCTTGTACGAATGGCCAAGAAGCGGTCGAACAAGCAAGCCGACAGACATTTGATATGATTTTGATGGACATCCAAATGCCACAGATGGATGGGGTCACCGCTTGCCAGGAAATTAAGAAAACGGTACTCAATCACCAAACGCCCGTGATTGCGGTAACGGCTCATGCAATGATCGGAGAGCGCGATCGTCTGCTGAAAGAAGGAATGGATGATTACCTCACTAAGCCAATTGAAGAGCACATCTTGCAGCAAGTGTTAGCACATTGGAACCCCTACGCCAACCGTAAACAGTTGGAGAAATTACAACTCACAGAACAAGTTATACCGTCGCCGTCACAGGAATCTGAGCAGCCTAATCACACCATTATCATTGACTGGCAAAATGCACTCAAACAATCAGCCAATAAGGAAGATTTGGCCAAAGAGCTGCTACAGATGCTAGTTGATTCGATTCCGCATTTGAACCAAGTCGTCAGTATGGCGTTGGAAGATGATGAATACTCTACTCAAGATCTACTGCACCATATTCATAAACTGCACGGCAGTTGCTCATACAGTGGCGTACCCCGCTTGAAAAAAGTGTGCGCGGCGCTCGAACAGGCATTGCGCTCCGGCAAATCCATCAGCGATGTCGAACCGGAATTATTTGAGTTACAAGATGAGATGGACAAAGTGATCGCTACCGCTAAACCGTATTTAAGCGAATGAGCAATTTAACCGAAGAGACAATTTAACCGAATGAAAAAAGGGGCTTGCCGCTCAGCAGTATTTGCTTGTCAGCAAGCAGAGAAGATTGACAGATTAAGACTCTAAAATCACCGTCGCCACCGCATAATGACGCTCATCAGAAATGGTTAGGTGAATGTGATTCACACTGGCTGTGGCAGCCAACTGCTTAGCCTTACCTGATAGTGTTAGCACGGGTTTTCCGTTGGCGTCGTTGGTGACGGTAAAATCCTGAAAGCTAACGCCATGCGCAATACCCGTACCAAGCGCTTTAGATGCCGCTTCTTTAGCGGCAAAACGTTTCGCTAAATAGCGCCCTTTTTTCTTGAGCGAATGGAACACCGCCAATTCATCTTGGGTTAGCACCCGCTCGGCAAAAGCATCGCCACTGCGTGACAATGCTTTTTCTATGCGTTCAATTTCCGCAATATCAGTCCCTAAGCCGATAATCGCCATCGGTAGACCTTATTTGCGAGCCGCTTGCATGATGGCTTTCATGTCGGCGACCGATTTTTCCAAACCATCAAATACAGCACGCCCGATAATCGAGTGACCAATGTTGAGTTCGTAAATCTCAGGCAGTGCAGCAATGGCAGCTACGTTGTGGTAAGTCAAACCGTGACCAGCGTTCACCGTAATGCCCAAATCACTTGCATAGCTCGCTGCCGCCGCAATTTTCTTTAACTCATCTTGCTGATCCGCTTCGGTTGTTGCATCGGCGTAATGACCAGTATGCAATTCAATAAACGGTGCACCGCAAGTTTTAGCTGCGTTAATCTGCTCACGATCAGCATCAATAAACAGAGAGACTTTGATGCCTGCAGCGGTCAGTTTTTCGGTTGCCGCTTTCACTTTGTCAAGCTGTCCTAATACGTCCAGCCCACCTTCCGTCGTTAGTTCTTCACGCTTTTCAGGCACTAAACACACAAATTCAGGTTGGGTTTGCAGAGCAATATCAATCATTTCATCGGTAACGGCCATCTCGAGGTTCATTCGAGTTTGCAACGTCTCGCGCAAAATACGCACATCGCGATCCTTGATATGGCGTCGGTCTTCACGTAGGTGAATGGTAATGCCATCGGCTCCGGCACGCTCTGCCATTTCAGCAGCATGCACGGGATCTGGGTATTTAGTACCGCGGGCATTTCGTAACGTGGCGATGTGATCGATATTAACGCCTAAGTAAATTGCGCTCATTTTCCTATACTCCGTACTCTGGAAAAACTAGACATGGGCAGGAAAAGCTCCCTGCTTTTTAAAGGTTTGCCGCCAAGATACGGCTTTAACGCTATGCGTGTAAAGCGTTTTGCCGCTTGAAGCTGCTCTTTACTGACAAAGCGCCGCTCACTAATGGCAATCAACTCATCACCCATAAACGTGAGGTTATCGCGCCTAACAGAAGCGATAAAACCTTTTTGCTCGCGATAGCGATAAGTCATGCGAGGATCGATAGCTTCTCCCGTTCCGGCGCAATGCAAAAAATCAACGCCATAACCCATTGAAGCTAGCAACGCGAGTTCAAAACGGCGCAGTGCTGGTTCTGGATTTTCACACTGAGCCAACTCGGTGAGTGCATGCAGATAATCATGGAACAGACCCGGGCAAGGCACTTCTTGCGCAAGCACGCGGCCAATCAGCTCATTGACGTACATGGCAGAATAGAGATGAATACCACTGAGCGGTAAGCCAAGGCTAATCGGTTCTGCTTGGCGCAAGGTTTTCATTGAACCATTGCCTGACCATTTAAGCAATAAGGGGGTAAAAGGTTGCAGTGCACCTTTTAAGTTCGATCGTTTACTGCGTGCGCCTTTGGACATTAAGGTAACGCGGCCATACTCCTCGCTAAACACATCAAGGATTAGGCTCGACTCGCTATAAGGACGTCGATGAAGGACAAAACAGCGCTGTAAACCGTCTGACATATCAGCACTCAAAGGTGAGCGATGTTCTCGCCCACCTCGAATAGAGGTTATAGATCGTCAATATAACCAAGGCTACGAAGGGCACGTTCATCATCTGCCCACCCGGATTTCACTTTCACCCAAGTTTCTAGGTAAACCTTGCGACCAAACAACTCTTCCATATCTAAACGCGCTTCACGGCCGATGGTTTTGATTTTTTCACCACCTTTGCCGATCACCATTTTTTTCTGGCCGCTGCGTTCAACGAGGATCAACGCGTTAATATGAAAACCATCAGTTTCAGGGTTATAGTCAAAACGTTCAATTTCAACGGTTACTGAATACGGCAGCTCTTCACCAGTAAAGCGCATCAGTTTTTCACGCACAATCTCGGAAGCCATGAAACGCTGTGAGCGATCGGTCACATACTCTTCAGGGAAGTGATGCGTGGCTTGAGGTAAATGCTCACGCACATGTTTGCGCAATACATCGACATTTTTGCCATGTTTTGCCGCAATCGGCACGACATCAACAAATTCCATTTTCTTCGATAGCTCTAGCATGTGCATCATTACATCGTTACGATCTTTCACGTTATCGACTTTATTGACACACAACACTACAGGGAAATTAGCATTGCGTAACTTGTTGAGCACCATTTCATCATCGGCGGTCCACTGAGTGCCATCGACTAAGAACAGCACTAAGTTAACATCACTGAGTGAACTACTTGCCGCACGGTTCATCAAGCGGTTAATCGCACGCTTTTCTTCGATGTGTAACCCCGGAGTATCAACGTAAATCGCTTGGTACGGCCCCTCTGTATCGACACCCATAATGCGGTGACGAGTGGTTTGAGGCTTGCGCGATGTGATGGATATCTTTTGTCCCAGTAAGTTATTCAGCAGGGTTGATTTCCCGACATTGGGGCGACCCACAATGGCGATAAAACCACAGTGCTGCTCACCACTTTCCGGAGTTGCTTCATTGCTGTTGGTGTTTGATGCGAAGTACGCATCCAAATCAAATTCGTTATCAGCCATTTGTCAGTTGCTCTAGTGCAATTTCAGCCGCCGATTGTTCAGCTTTACGACGACTGGTGCCTTTACCAATTACAGGCGTTCCCATTCCTGCTACATCACACGATACCGTAAATTCTTGGTTGTGTGCTTCACCTTTAATATTAGTCACTGTGTAGATAGGCAGTTGCTTTCTTCTACCTTGCAGAAACTCTTGTAGGCGAGTTTTTGGGTCTTTTTGCGATACGCCCGGCTCAATGGCGTCAAGGCGCTCTTGATACCAGCTCAAAATAATACGTCGTACTACTTCGGTATCGCTGTCTAAATAAATCGCACCAATGATGGCTTCTACGGCATCAGCAAGGATTGAATCACGGCGGAAACCACCACTTTTCAACTCACCTGGACCTAATTTTAAGTAATCTCCTAGGCAAAATTCTCTGCCCAGTTCAGCCAATGTGTGACCACGCACAAGCGTAGCGCGCATACGACTCATATCCCCTTCGTTAATTTTAGGGAAACGGTGGTACAGCTCATCAGCGATGACAAAACTTAAAATTGAATCGCCCAGAAACTCAAGACGTTCATTGTGCTTACCATTTGCACTGCGATGTGTCAGTGCTAAGGAAATAAACTCGGGATCATTAAATGAATAACCGAGTTTAGTTTCTAATTTACTAATTGGAGAATTCATGCTCTCTCGATGTAGTGATGGCTAGCCAAAGCTAGCCTAGTTAATGCCACCAATGCGGTTAAAACGCACACCAGTTGGGATCCACGAAGGTAAAACGCTATCGGCACCACGTTCAAATTCAAAACTTATCCAAATACCGACCGCTTTACCGACTAAGTTTGCTTCTGGAACAAAGCCCCAGTAACGGCTATCAGCACTGTTGTCACGGTTATCACCCATCACAAAATACTGACCTTGAGGAACAACCCATTCATTAACGCCATGGCGTGGTTGATAAGCATCAACACGATCACGACGCAATGGATTGATCAAAATCTGGTGTTCAACCTGACCTAACTTTTCATTCACTTGAATTAAAGGGATGCCATTTTGGTTGAACTCACTCTCTTCAACATTGGACAGTTTGACCTGTTTACATTCTGTTGAACCTTGAGCTTGAATACAAATCTCTTTGTTGCTGCTATAACGAACTGTGTCGCCCGGCATGCCGACCACGCGCTTGATGTAGTCAATGCTTGGTTGCGGCGGGTATTTAAAGACCACGACATCACCACGCTCTGGTTTACCAGTTTCGACCAGTTGAGTACGCCATACTGGGTCTTTCAAACCGTAAGCGTATTTCTCAACTAAGATGAAGTCGCCCACCAGCAACGTTGGCATCATTGAGCCAGATGGGATCTGAAAAGGTTCGTACACAAAAGAGCGTAGCACCAGCACAAAAGCAATCACAGGGAAGATGGAAACACTGTTTTCAATCCACCAAGGTTGCGCGAAAATTTTGGCGCTGAGTTTGCCATCCAAGCCGTTGGTTTGCGCTTCAATAACGGCCATCTTCTGTTGACGTTTTTTCGTCCACACCAACTTCTCCAGCACCCAAACTATGCCAGTCACTAATGTGACGATCACCAAGATGAGTGAAAATGTATTCGCCATGGAGTTCCCTTATCTAAAAATACGAAAGTGAAAGAGCCGAAACTCTTTCACTTAAATGGTGACTGCTGCATGCATAAGAAAGCCAAAGCAATGCTTAATCTTTACCTACGTGCAAAATGGCAAGGAAAGCTTCTTGTGGCAACTCAACATTACCAATTTGCTTCATGCGCTTCTTACCTTCTTTCTGCTTCTTAAGCAGTTTTTTCTTACGGCTAATATCACCACCGTAACATTTCGCCAGTACGTTTTTACGCAGCTGCTTCACGGTTGAACGAGCAATAATGTGGTTACCGATCGCCGCTTGAATCGCGATATCAAACATTTGGCGAGGGATAAACTCTTTCATTTTCTCAACCACTTGACGACCACGCGTTTGCGAATTGTCTTTGTGAGTGATGATGGCTAACGCATCCACTTTGTCACCATTCAGCAAGATATCCACACGGACCATGCTTGAAGCTTCAAAGCGTTGGAAACCATAATCAAGTGATGCATAACCACGAGAAGTTGACTTCAAGCGGTCAAAGAAATCAAGTACCACTTCGGCCATCGGCACATCATAAGTCAAGGCTACTTGGTTACCGTGATAGACCATATCAACCTGCACGCCACGTTTTTCAACGCACAACATAATGACGTTACCCAAATATTCAGAAGGGGTCAAAATGTTACAACGCGCAATCGGTTCACGAATCTCTTCAATGTCGTTCACCGCAGGCAATTTAGCAGGGCTATCAACATAAAGCATCGTGCCATCGGTCTTCTTAACTTCATAGACTACCGTTGGCGCAGTGGTGATAAGGTCAAGATCGTATTCGCGCTCTAAACGCTCTTGAATAATCTCCATGTGGAGCATACCCAAGAAACCACAACGGAAACCAAAACCAAGGGCGGCCGAACTTTCTGGCTCATAGAATAACGAGGCATCGTTTAGGCTCAGTTTACCTAACGCATCACGAAAGTTTTCGTAATCATCAGAAGAGACAGGGAAAAGCCCCGCATACACCTGCGGTTTCACTTTTTTAAAGCCTGGCAATGCTTTTTCACACGGATCTTTCGCGCTGGTCAGTGTATCACCCACAGGAGCGCCGAGAATGTCTTTAATACCACAAACCACCCAGCCCACTTCACCAGTGTTCAACATGGTTTTGTCGACTTGTTTTGGCGTAAAAATACCTAAACGGTCAATACCCCAAGTTTGGCCTGTGCTCATCACTTTAATCTTGTCATTTTTCTTCAGCGCACCATTTTTCACTCGCACTAAAGAGACAACACCTAAGTAGTTATCAAACCAAGAATCGATGATTAACGCTTGCAGCGGCGCAGCAGGATCGCCCTCAGGAGCCGGAATACCAGAAACGATTTTTTCTAGCACTTCATCCACGCCAAGGCCTGTTTTCGCAGAGCAGCGCACTGCGTCAATAGCATCAATGCCGACGATATCTTCAATTTCTTCCGCTACGCGTTCAGGCTCTGCGGCTGGCAAATCAATCTTATTTAGGATTGGGACAACTTCAAGGTCCATTTCAATGGCGGTATAGCAGTTAGCCAATGTTTGCGCTTCAACGCCTTGACCAGCATCCACCACCAATAGAGCACCTTCACAGGCGGCTAAAGAACGGGAAACTTCATAAGAAAAGTCAACGTGTCCAGGAGTATCGATAAAGTTGAGCTGGTATGTCTCGCCATCGTTTGCTTTGTAATCGAGCGTCACACTCTGTGCTTTGATGGTGATGCCACGCTCACGCTCAAGGTCCATAGAGTCTAGAACTTGAGATTCCATTTCACGATCACTTAATCCACCACAAACTTGGATCAAACGGTCAGATAGGGTCGACTTACCATGGTCGATGTGGGCGATAATCGAAAAGTTACGAATGTGCTTCATAGATTTGGGATGACTAAACTCTTGAAAAAAGGGACATAAGAAAGCCACATCAAGCGGCGTTTCCATAAAGTTGGCCGATTCTACCCAATTTCGGTAGGGTTCGCATCATAAATTAGGCGATAGGTTCACCAAGGACTCGGACCAAAACCACCTCTTGCTGCGATCGTTTTTCAAGAACCACAGAGCAACGTTTGGCAATTCCGATCCCCAGCGCGATAAAAACAGCGGCCGTGATGATCACGATGCCCTCACCTAAACCGAGCCAAGGGGCCAAGAGGCTCTCACCCAGCCAAGCGCCAAACATCATCATAAAAAGCGGCACCAAATACACTAAGGCTGCCGATTGAAGCAAGCTTTTTTCGGGAAAACCGATTTCAACCGTCTGGCCTTGCTTCACTGGTTTTTTCGTATCGAGTTGCCATAACAGCGATTTGTTACCAATCGCTTTCGATACGATCCCAGTACCACAACTTTTGGAGGACGAACAACTGCTGCAACTGGTCTGCTGCTGACAACTGAGTTCAACGTGAAACCCTTTAGCATCAGGTTGAACAGCGGTGACTGTTGCTAACGCCGTCATCATGGTTTGGTTGCCTCTGTTGAGGGCGCCGCAGGCTGGACAAACGTCACCGATTGAGCAATGCGCTGCGCCGTTGCCGGTGGAATATCACCGACCACTGAGATTTCATTGTTTCCTTTCACCACACTATGCAAGGTACGGCGGCCTTGACGAACCAGTTGGCCTTTCAGCGAATGGTTGTCACTATCGGAAATATAGACAGAAAAACTAAATAGCCCATCACTGAACATCTGGCTCTCTACCAAACGCTCAGTAATCGCCATGCGATAACGGTTAAGCTCTTTGGGTTCAAAGCCTTCCGGTTTCCAACTCACTTGCCAAAAACTTTCCGTAAGGTTGCCTTTCGGTAACGTTAATACCTCGGGTAACTCAACGTCATTTAGCCCTTGCATCGCCTGCGCTAATTTGTCGCTAATGGCGTAAGAGATAGTGCGATATTGCTCAAGCACCTCGCCGTCGCGATCGACTAAATCAGCTCGCAATGGCAAGTTACTGGTTTCATCTACCCACAAAATATAGGAATAGCGTAAGCCATCTTTCGGCACCACTCGCACCACTTGGCAAGCCGTACCCGCTTCACGTGCACGGCCAACTTTGACGAAATCGTAGTAACGGCCTAATTCAGTGACATTGCTGGTTAGCATCGGAATCGTCGGCGCAACCATAGTGCTTGACTCAATGGTGAACGGTTCTACCCCAGGTTCAATGTAACTCACTTCATTGCCACGGCGAATCACTTCACGGATCGGGCCGCTGAGATAAACGAGATGCGCAAATTGCTGATCGCCTTGACTTGCATGACGATACAGCAGTGGATCGATGCTGTTTTTCTTAATCAGAATGTAAGACAGCTCATAATTTAAATGCTGACTGGCCTCGTTCATTTGAAGCAACAAAGCCTCTGCAGGTTGGTCTTCTGCAAAGGCTAATGTAGAGTTCAAACTGAACAGCGCCAGTGCACTGATCAGGAATTTATTCATTCAACTACCGATTCAAGTACATCGTTATGTGGGCTTGCACTTTCACTGTTCAGGCGAAGTTGCAGCTCGTAGTCTTGCAATAATGCGTTTACGCGGCGACGTTGTTCTTGCACGCGGCTTTCGCTGGTTTGGCGCTCTACTGAATCACGCGTTAAGCTCACTGGCTCTGCGCTGCCAGCCAACGGAATGGTTTGCAGTACGGGTAATTGGTCGTTTTGATTCACTCCTGAATCACGTCCACCGTATTGTTGAACACCTAAAATCACCACAAACGACACACACGCAGCAACCGCAACCTGGCCAAATTGGGAAAGCCAAGCCGGTAACTGCCGACGAGCTTGAGCTGGCGTCGGCTGAGACTCACGGCTTGCATCACGAAAATCAATAACCGAAGCAGATTGTAAACGACTGTGTGCGGGTTCGTCATCCAATGCTAACGCAACGCTCTGTGCAATATCCCACTCACGGACTGGGGCATCTCCACGCATCACATCACCAACCAAATGGTAATTTTTCCACGTTTGCAAACTTTCTTGGTCGAGCTCTAATTCTTGAATGAGCGCTTTATCGACCATTTCCCCATCCATGAGTGCTGAAAGTCTTTCTTTGTCAGCCATTATTTATTCACCATTTTCGTTACCAGTTTGAGCGCTATAAAAGAGGTTTAATCTTCTTTTCTACCGCTTCACGAGCACGGAAGATGCGAGAGCGCACCGTTCCTACAGGACAATCCATGACTTCTGCTATTTCCTCGTAACTTAAACCATCCAGTTCACGCAAGGTCATCGCAGTTTTCAAATCTTCAGGCAACGCTTCTATCGCACCAAAAACGACCCGCTGCAATTCTTTCGACAACGTAATGTTCTCAGGGTTCGATATTTCTTTTAATGCGTTGCCACTTTCGTAATATTCAGCATCTTCAGCATCAACATCGCTAGCGGGCGGTCTACGACTTTGGGCTACAATGTGATTCTTAGCGGTATTAACAGCAATACGGTATAGCCAAGTGTAAAAGGCACTCTCTCCGCGAAAACTTGGGATAGCCCGATACGCTTTGATGAACGCTTCTTGTGCGACATCGGCTACATCTCCGGAATTGCTCACATACCGAGAAATAAGGTTGCAGACTTTATTTTGGTACCTTAAAACCAAAAGGTTAAATGCTTGCTTATCTCCACTCTGAACTCGCTCAATCAATACTTGATCGGTCAGCTGCTCGTTCATTCGAGCCTGTACTCCTATTGTTATTCCCCTTACCTTCTCAGATATGGGCATTCATTATGCAAAATGTAGTATTGACACCACCGCTTACATGAGCACTATTGTGACTCAAGGGAGAATAGAAAGTTCCATTCTGTCTAAAAATATTTGCCAAGCATTATTCAATAAATGTGATCTAATTTCACTATAGGGGATCCCCAATATAGTGAGGGTCGATAAGACGAAAGACAATGGCATTTACAAAGTATTGCATCAAATCTTTCTCTACTGCTATTGGCTTGAAGCCATAGCGATACCGTTGGTGGATAAACCTTGCGGCTGAATCACTTCAAGAGTATAGATACATGCAATGCATATTTAAAATGAGAGTTGGACAACTCTACTCTAGTTCGGGAATTTAAAAGTTTTATGAACGCAAACCGTGAACATCTATGCGATGTATTAGTCGTAGGCAGTGGCGCAGCGGGTTTATCGCTCGCACTACGCGTAGCAAAACACAGTAAAGTCATTGTACTGAGTAAGGGACCACGCAGTGAAGGTGCCACTTATTACGCTCAGGGAGGTATTGCCGCTGTTTTTGACGAATCAGACAGTATTGAGTCACACGTCGAAGACACTCAAATTGCGGGCGCAGGGATCTGTGAAGAGGATACTGTCCGTTTCATCGCCGAGCATGCTAAAGAGTGTGTTCAGTGGCTCATTGATGGCGGCGTTCCTTTTGACAGAGAAGAAAATGACAGTGATGAAGCACCTCGCTATCACTTAACTCGTGAAGGCGGCCATAGTCATCGCCGCATCTTGCACGCGGCTGACGCCACTGGCATGGCAATGCAAACCTCCTTGCAAGACAATGTTCATAATCACCCCAACATTACTATCCTTGAACGTCACAATGCACTGGATTTAATCACCGAAGATAAAATCGGTGGTGATAAAAAAAGAGTGGTTGGCGCTTATATTTGGAACCGCAATGAGGAACACGTTGAAACGATCCGCGCTAAGTTTGTCGTTTTAGCCACGGGCGGCGCATCAAAAGTGTATCAATATACCTCTAACCCTGATGTTTCCTCAGGTGATGGTATCGCAATGGCGTGGCGTGCAGGATGCCGAGTGGCGAACCTTGAGTTCAATCAATTCCATCCAACTTGTCTTTTCCACCCTGAAGCACGTAATTTCCTACTGACAGAAGCACTACGTGGCGAAGGCGCTTTTTTAAGACGCCCAGACGGTTCACGATTCATGCTCGATTTTGATGAACGTGCCGAACTGGCTCCTCGTGATATCGTGGCTCGCGCCATCGACTATGAGATGAAGCGTTTAGGTGCTGATTGTATGTATCTGGACATCAGCCACAAACCGGCCGATTTTATTGAAAAACATTTCCCAACCATTTATACACGCTTGATGGATTTGGGCATTGATATGACCAAAGAGCCGATTCCGATTGTTCCTGCGGCGCACTACACTTGTGGGGGCGTTATTGTCAATAAACAAGGTAAAACGGATCTGCATAACCTGTATGCGATCGGCGAAGTTAGCTACACCGGTTTGCACGGTGCTAACCGAATGGCGTCGAACTCTCTATTAGAATGCGTCGTTTATGCCTGGTCAGCGGCAAAGGATATTTTAAAAGGATTACCAACAGCTCAGCTCCCACCAAGCTTACCCGGTTGGGATGAAAGTAAGGTCAATAACTCTGATGAAGAGGTCGTAATCCAACATAACTGGCATGAACTGCGCCTATTTATGTGGGATTACATGGGGATTGTCCGCACAGATAAGCGCTTAGAGCGAGCACTACGCCGCATTCAATTACTGCAACAAGAAACCCACGAATACTATAGTCATTTCCGCGTTTCAAATAACCTGCTTGAGCTGCGTAACTTACTGCAAGTGGCAGAGCTGATGGTGCGTTGTGCTATGCAACGTAAAGAGAGCCGCGGTTTGCACTACACGCTCGATTATCCAGAGTTAGCCGAAAATAGTGGTCCAACGATCTTAACGCCAGACGAGTAAGCTCGCCAACGATCATCTGTTAGCGTCAAGTTGACCGAATGAATAAAGGAGCATTTATCGCTCCTTTATTGTTGGTGATTGGTTATGGGTAACCTGCCGAAGCTGCACCAATAAGCGGCGATAATCCGCTTCCACACAACTGTCGCGCCACAACAGATAGCGCTTACCTTGTTGTGCATAAATGATCAACACCATAAACGCAAACTGTGTAGAAACCTTTTCAATGGACAGGTTCTGGTCGGCACATTGCCACTCACCGTGACTCGTGAGCTTGAATTGGCCGATTAAGCTAGGGACTAACAGTGAGGTACTCTTTTGCGCCGTGATAAGAGGTGCGTAAAATAAGGGGAGCGTTACAAGTGGAATCGGCGATATCAATAATGCCCACACGGCTATCATCAAAAAAATGAAGTTAGTAATGCGGGCAAAATGGGAAGGAAATAATACGAAATTAACGCACTTTGCTGAGGTTGTGGGCAACAATTTTATCCACCATGGCCGCATGCCCAAGATTTTCGCTACGACCATGCCCCATGATCCAAGTAAATAGATCAGGGTCGTCAGACTCAAGTAGGGAAACGAAATCTCGTTGCTCATTTTCATTCAGAGAATCAAAGCACTCTTCAAAGAACGGCATCACAACCACATCGAGCTCTAACATTCCACGACGGCATGCCCACTTGATTCTTGCTTTTTCTTCAGTGGTGTACATCGGTTTTCCTCACCTTATGTTTATTTGCGTTGAGTGTATCAACTGGATGAAGATACAACTAGTAGATGAGTCACAGTCCCTGTTCAAGCTGACAAAAAAAAATTTCCGGATTAACATGGGGCTCAAGATTCTCTTTAGGTAACGACTATGGACTGGCAAAACACATTGACACCTCTCGCAGTAACCGCCAATGACTCACTTCCACCACTGATGCTGACTCATCTTGCATCCTGGGGCGCTATCATCATTTCAGGCAATGATAAAAAAGCCTATTTGCAAGGCCAAGTGACCTGTAATGTCGTCACTCTTGAACCAACACAGTCAACCTTAGGCGCCCATTGTGATGCGAAAGGCAAAGTGTGGTCCGTCTTTCGCCTGTTCCATCATCACGATGGTTATGCGATGTTCCAGCCTTTATCAGCGATAGAGGCTGAATTAAGAGAGCTGAAAAAATACGCTATTTTTTCTAAGGTCAATATCAGCCAGAGCCAAGACGTCGCACTGGGTGTTATGGGCGAACAAGCTGAGCAATATATCAACACATTAACGGCGGATGAAGGTGAGGTGCGTTTGATTGACGGTGGTAGCGCCATCAAAATTTCATCCCAACGTTGGCTATTACTTGTTTCAGAGCAAACCGCGCAACAGCTCATGACGCAAAGTGAAGCTCTGAAAGTCACCGAGGAAACGTGGACTCGCTTTGATATCGAAGAAGCAGTCCCCGTCCTTGGTCAAGCGGATCAAAATGAGCACATACCGCAAGCCGTTAATCTTCAGGCCTTTAATGGTATCAGCTTTAATAAAGGGTGTTACACAGGCCAAGAAACCGTCGCTCGCGCTAAATATCGAGGTATTAATAAGCGTGCAATGTACATCCTTCAAGGCAACATTGAGCAACCGCTAAGTAATGATCAACCAATCATGATCGAACGCTCAGTTGGAGAAAACTGGCGTAGTGCTGGGCAATTAATGGTTCACTACACGTTTGCTGATAATACCGCTATCGGTTTAGTGGTGTTACCAAACAATCTCGAGCCAGAAACTGAGTTTCGTCTTGCTAGCCAACCAAACACTCGTTGGTTTATGCAAGCTCTCCCCTACTCTCTTACTGACGAATAAGCTTCTTCCTCATGTTAACCATGCGCCTCTTTACGAGGCGTATGCTTTCTAACACTCGCCTATCTCGAATAAATTTCAGGAAAAAGAATGCAATAATGTAATCCATTACATTGGCACGTGATCGCTCTCTAAATCACACAACATCAAGGGTGAATTTTTAGTCATCCTTGAAACATAAATAGTCATCAGGTTTATTTTGACGTACTCTTAACAATGCTGGTCAGGGCAAACGAAAAGTTGCCCTGACCAGCAAAAAAGTGAATCCACTGATTGTTTCAGGACATCCACTTTTTGTGTAATGCATCTGTGACTATTCGCCCGCCTATTATTTAAGCGGGCTTTTTTTTAGGCTATTCTTAACCAAAATTTAACACTTTCCATAAACAGCAGCTATTCTTTAAAGTGTAATATTTGTCGTGCTTAATATGCACCAAGTGAATGGTGCACTGAGCATTTTTTGTTAGCACTATTTTGAGGAGATAATCACGCAAACATGGGTATTTATCCAACATTTTGCCTACGGCAGCACAAATATCCAAAAGGGTCACCAATAACTGCATATTCCTCTATGGCAATCACACTATTAGAGGCGCAATTTATTTATAATTTGCAGTGTTAGAATAACAGAAGGATCGAAGTATGAGACTGTTTAAGCGCTATACGCCAGGTATGATAGCTAAACACGTAAGTCGGCTTTTTAAAGGAAGAATCTATATTTACGGGGTTGGAAAATTTGAATTCGATAATGGCAAACTGATCTTGCCAGAGCGCGCAGACAAGCGCCACTTTCAGACGGTGAAGGAAGTGAATCAGGAAATCATGAGACTACGCTGCGCCTACGCATAATACGAGTTTCATTAAAGAATTTTAAAAGGGTTGGCCATAAGCCAGCCCTTTTGCCATCATTAGGTTAATCACTGTTAGGGCTCAAGCAGCACCATTTTACTCTTGGCAAGATCAGGTAAATCACCTTTTAAACCCAGTGCTCTTTTCATAATCTCATCTTTGGCTCCAGGAAGTTGTCCAGCCAACTGCATGCCAATGCCACGGATCAGTTTCTTCGCCGGGTTATCACCTTCAAAAAGATCTTTGAAACCTTGCATCGCGGCAATCATTTTGGCGGCTTCTGTTTTTCGCCAACGTTCATAACCTCGCAAATTTTTGAGCAAGCCAATATCTTCACCTTGATGCCACAACGCGAGTAGTTCTTGAGCTAAGCTTGCAGCATCAAGTAAACCTAAATTAACACCTTGCCCGGCTAGCGGATGGATGGTGTGTGCCGCATCACCAACGAGTGCGATTCGTTGTAAAGCAAAATCTCGGGCATAACGCATTTTAAGTGGGAAAGCAGCACGTTCACCGACCACCTCACACAAACCTAAACGATGATCAAACTCAGCGGTCAGTATCTTATTGAATTCGAGCTCAGACAGGCTGAGCAAGCGCTGCGCTCGGTTGGGCTCTGTAGACCAAACGATTGAGCTCATATGAGGATCAGACATAGGTAAAAAGGCCAGCGGACCTTGTGGTGTAAACACTTGCCTTGCCGTCGATTGATGTGGTTCCACCGTGCGGACATTTGCCACTAGCGCACTGTGTCCATAATCCCAATGGGTTAATGGAATGTCTTGCTGCTGACGAACCCAAGAGTTTGCGCCATCGGCTCCTACTATCAATTTTGCGGTGAGTGATTGACCATTATCGAGCGTTAGCCACGCTTCACTTTCTCCGACAGCCAGCGATTGACATTGAGCGGGCATAAAGAGTGTCACATTCGCTTGCTTTTGTACTTGTTCGAGTAAGGCTAATTGAATGACGCGATTCTCAACAATGTGTCCCAGATCCGGCTGAGTCATTTGATTGGCACTAAATTCGATCCGCGCAAAACTATCGCGTTCCCACACTTCCATCGCCGAATAAGGCGCAGAGCGACGAGAAATGATGCCTTGCCATGCACCAAGGTTTCGCAACATGATTTCACTGGAACGGCTTAAAGCGGAGACTCGCACATCCGGCAGCTCTGCAAGTTCAAGGCTGGGTACTCGGCCCTCAATCACGGCGATGCGCAGTTCGCTATGCTTTAATGCGGCGGCCAGTGCAAGGCCAACCATTCCGCCACCCACAATGACAATATCGACACTTTGCATCATATACAGACCCTTTTATCTATTCACTACGCCAAGCGTTCGGCGCAGTAGCGGCATTTTCAGCCACGGTAAATTATCCATCATCATGAGGCCTACATTGCGACCAATACGAGTGGTTAGCCAATCATTGGAAAAGAGATGCACCAGGGATGATGTCAGCTTAATGGTGGCATCACGATCCGCTTCTCGGCGTTGGGAAAAAGCCTGTAAGCCGTGATAGCAGCCAACATCGGCTTGCTGCTTGATAAGCTCATCCGCCAAGCTTGCCACATCTCGAATACCTAAGTTAAAACCTTGTCCCGCAATCGGATGTAATGTCTGAGCGGCATTGCCCACAATGGCAAAACGATGTGAAATGTTCTGCTCTCGATAACGCAGTTGTAATGGATAGCAGGCACGAGTGCCCACTTTATTCATTCGCCCTAAACGCCAACCAAACGCATCTTGAAGCTGTGCTAAAAAACCCTCATCACTGAGTGAAAAAACTTGCTGGGCTTTCGCGGGAGGTAAACACCAAACTAAAGAGAGTCGATTATCACTCATTGGTAATAACGCGACAGGACCATCGGCGGTAAATCGTTCAAACGCCCGTCCTTGATGAGCTTTTGAGCTCACAACGTTAGCAATAACCGCGACCTGTTCAAAATCATGCTCTTGTTGGATGAGGCCGATTTGCTCGCAGCAGGTCGATATCGCCCCATCGGCTGCGACCAATAACTTAGCTTGGATCGTTCGTTGATCGTTAAGGGTGACAGTGACCTTATCCATACTGCGTTCCACTTGCTGAACCGCGCTTGGGCAAAATAACTCAATATGCGGGCTCTGCTGCATTTTTTGCGCGTAAATCTGCCCAACATCGGCTAATTCAACCACGTAACCTAATGCTTCTAAATCGAGTTGCTGACAAGTGATATCGGTCATCCCAATATGAGACCGATCCGACACATGAATATGTGTAATTGGGATGGCGACCTCTTGCAGCGACTGCCACAAGGAGAGATTTTGCAAAATTTGTACGCTACCGTGGGATAAAGCAATTGAACGCGAATCAAAGCCGGGATGGGCGAGCTTACCATCCAGCGGGTGCGCTTCGACCACAGCAATCGCAAGCTTTCCTTGAGAAAGCGTATCTAAGGCCAACGCCAGTGTTGCACCGGCCATCGCCCCACCAGCGATAATCACATCAAATTGCTTCACAGTCATCTCTCTTTAATGCACGGTCGGCTGAGTTTCTTGTAGAGGTTTGATACCAAATTCAGCATGAATTGTTAACACACAAGCTTTTATATGCTCGATGACGTGTTCCAAAAGTTGAGCTTGCTCATCCAAGTCATCCTCTTCATCGATACCGAGCTTGGCAATTTCTTCTAGATCAGCCAAGGCCTCTTTAGTCTCTGCGGACGCTTTTTTCAAAACAACCCCAATCAAGCCAAGCCCAGAAATAAAGTGATTTACCCAGTCGGCTACGCCATCAGCCAAATCAAATACACTGGCACTCGCCTCTTCATCTGGCAACAGTAGTGACAACTCCATCCCGCTACCAGTGAGCTCTTCGATTGTAAAGGTGAGTACTTGTTCAGCCAATGTCAACGGACGATCTGGCCAACCCATACCTTCGTTAGTGTAATCAAAAATAAGTGGCTGCCAGCTCTTATCATTTAAGCCCAGACCACCGGCCAGCATGCCCGTTAGCAACCCATGCAACTCAGCAGGGTTAACCGCAAGTGCTGCAGATTGAAGGGCAGTGGCAAGAGAAAGATAATCCGGTAGTTTTTTTTCGCTCATGGGAAGCTCGTAATAAAATCAAATAAGCGCGATCCTACCACTTAGCTTCCAATGCGAAAATGCTCAAAGCGTTAATTGTGGGTAGCTTTTACTCAATTTGCCTAATAACTGTGTTTTTAGTCCCTCATTTTTTACTGCTCGCTTTGAAAAGCTTGAATCTTAGGGCCGCTTTACCTATAGTTTCCACCTCGATGGGCATGTGAGTGGCACCATCTTAGACAGCGCGATAAGAGTTCATCCATCATGAGTAATCAAGCGGTAGACGTAGAAATTTTAGGAAAATTGACTCGTGTGAATTGCCCTGCGGGACAAGAGCAGTCTTTAATCCAAGCGGCGCAAGATCTTGATAACCGATTGAAAGAGATGGCAGAGCGTACTAAAGTTACCAATGAGGTAAAGCTACTCACGATTGCTGCGCTCAACATTTGTTATGAATTGCAAACCAAAAACAATGAGAGCCTAGGCCAACAAAATCAATTAACCGAGCGCATGGAACAGCTCGCTGCATCTCTTGAAGATGCCATCAGTAAAGTGAAGCTAGGACAGCAGTAGTCTTTACCAGCGTAACCAAATTTACCCTAGAGTGTTTGTCAGCCGGATTTAAGTCCCTGAGCCGATAAGCAACACCAAAGGGTTAGTACTTGGTAGCTATTGAGCAAGCTCGGCTCGTACCGAGAAGCCTGCGGTTACCATTGCTGATCCGCCTTGAACCAGCTGGTTCAAGGGCCAAAATCCGCAACGGCACTCTGGGGTATCCTTATGCAAAACACTCGACACACACTTCGTCAAGTCATCCGCCAGCGGCGTAAACAGCTATCACCTACGCAGCAAAAACACGCTTCAATTGAACTTGTCTCTCGTTTTTCAACACTGCCTGAAGTTTTAACGAGTCAGCACATTGCCCTCTACTTAGCGACCGATGGTGAGCTTGAAACACAACCGCTCATAGCGTGGTTATGGCAACAAGGCAAACAGACCTATCTTCCCGTTTTACACCCCTTCTCGAGTGGGAATTTATTGTTCTTGCGCTATGATGCTCAAACCATAATGACGCGAAATAAATACGGCATTGCCGAACCCAAGCTCAACCAAACATTGATCAAACCAGTAAATGAGCTAGATATCATCTGCACACCATTGGTGGCCTTTGATCAAACAGGGCAAAGGCTCGGGATGGGTGGCGGCTATTATGATCGTACGTTAGAAACTTGGTTTAAAACGGGTAAAGGTGCCCTACCCATAGGTTTAGCTCATGATTGCCAACAAGTGACTCATCTGCCGAGCGAAGCATGGGATATACCTTTACCTCAAATAGTGACTCCAAGCCAAATCTGGCAATGGGAATCATAAATTATTGAGGCTATAATCGCCCCGCAACATTACCGTCACTATAAATCGATATCAGGAGATTGGCATGACTCAAGATGAAATGAAAAAAGCCGCCGGCTGGGCCGCACTCAAATATGTAGAAAAAGGCAGCATCGTTGGTGTGGGTACGGGTTCAACGGTGAATCACTTCATTGATGCGCTGGGTTCGATTAAAGATGATATTAAGGGTGCGGTTTCAAGTTCTATCGCCTCAACAGAGAAGCTAAAAGGCCTAGGTATTGAAGTGTTCGACTGCAATGATGTTGATCAACTCGATATTTATGTTGATGGCGCAGATGAAATCAACCCTGCGCGCGATATGATCAAAGGCGGCGGCGCTGCGCTCACTCGAGAAAAAATCGTTGCCGCGATTGCGGATAAATTCATTTGTATCGTTGATGGTACAAAAGCGGTCGATGTTCTAGGTCAATTCCCACTTCCAGTTGAAGTGATCCCAATGGCGCGCTCTTATGTGGCACGTCAACTGGTGAAACTTGGTGGTGATCCAGCCTATCGCCATGGAGTAATAACGGATAACGGTAACGTTATCTTGGATGTGCACGGATTAAAAATTACTGATGCCAAAGCATTAGAAGATAAAATTAATGGGATTGTCGGCGTAGTAACCGTTGGTTTATTCGCTCACCGAGGTGCTGATGTCGTCATCACTGGCACGGAAAATGGTGCCAAAATCGAAGAGTAAGTCACAAAATAAGGCTACTTTCCGTTATTTCATTACAAACGACACCCATGGGTGCCGTTTTTCTTCGCTATGCCCTAGAAAATCATGCCTTATTTCGTAATTTTCTTACCCAAAACAAAAAAAGTTTGTTACTTTATTGGTCAGAAGACGCACAAGGAAAACGTTTGTCTTCCAACAAAATGGTTAATCTTCCTCTTTACATTAGCCCTTTTGCTTTATGTGCGCCGTGTTTGCCCACCTTCCCATTTTTAAGGACGAGAATAATGGCCAAAGTTTCACTCGAAAAAGACAAAATCAAAATCTTACTCCTCGAAGGGCTACACCCTTCAACGGTTGAAGTACTGCAATCTGCCGGTTACAGCAATATTGAGTATCACAAAGGTTCTCTGGGTGATGAACAACTGCTCGAAGCGGTGAAAGATGCTCACTTCATCGGAATTCGTTCGCGCACTAATTTGACCGAAGCGGTAATCAACGCGGCAGAGAAGTTGGTTGCTATCGGCTGCTTCTGCATTGGCACCAACCAAGTTGACCTGAATGCAGCCGCAAAACGCGGGATTCCTGTCTTTAATGCACCATTTTCAAATACTCGTAGTGTTGCTGAACTCGTTTTAGGCCAAACACTGCTACTACTGCGTGGGATTCCTGAAAAAAATGCATTGGCGCATCGTGGTATTTGGAAAAAAAGTGCTGATAACTCTTATGAGGCTCGCGGTAAACGCTTAGGTATTATTGGCTATGGCCACATTGGCACCCAGCTCGGTATCATTGCCGAAAACCTCGGTATGCAAGTCTATTTCTATGACATAGAAAACAAACTCTCACTCGGTAATGCAACGCAAATACATACGATGAGCGAGCTACTGAATAAATGTGATGTCATTTCTCTGCATGTGCCTGAAACTCCAGATACTAAAAATATGATGGGTAAAGAAGAGTTTGCACGCATGAAGCCTGGCTCTATCTTTATCAACGCAGCACGCGGAACGGTAGTCGACATTCCCGCACTCTGCGATGCATTGGCATCAAACCATCTAGCTGGCGCGGCAATAGATGTATTTCCAGAAGAACCCGCCACAAACTCTGAACCTTTTGAATCCCCACTGATGCATTTTGATAATGTCATTCTGACACCGCACATTGGTGGCTCAACTCAAGAAGCACAAGAAAATATCGGTATTGAAGTAGCCGGTAAGTTGGCAAAATATTCAGATAACGGCTCAACCTTATCAAGCGTGAACTTCCCTGAAGTATCACTGCCAATTCACCGTGATAGTTCGCGTTTACTGCATATTCACGAAAACCGTCCGGGTATTCTGACACAAATCAACACCATCTTCGCCGAAGAAGGGATCAATATCGCCGCTCAATATTTACAAACGTCAGCGGATATCGGTTATGTAGTGATTGACGTAGAAACCGCTCGCTCTGCGGAAGCTCTGACTAAGCTGAAAAGCATCAGCGGCACCATTCGTGCGCGTATTCTTCACTAAGCACTTCTCCAGTAAAAGCACCAAACGACAAAAAGGCCACACAAAATGTGGCCTTCCTTATTTCGATAGGGAGCTCGGTAAATTAAGCTTTAAGCGCTCGCTCCCCGCGAGCAATACCTACCACGCCACTTCGCGCGACTTCGATTACTTCAGTGACTTCCGACAACGCTTGAATAAAGGCATCGAGTTTTTCGCTGGTTCCGGCAAGCTGCACAGTATATTGCGCCGCAGTGACATCCACGATCTGCCCACGGAAAATATCAGCCGTACGTTTCACTTCGGCACGCGCAAAGCCGCTAGCTTTGACTTTCACCATCATCAGCTCACGTTCAATGTGTTCGCACTCTGACACTTCTTGCACTTTAAGCACATCAATCAACTTATGCAGTTGCTTTTGAATTTGTTCAAGTTGCATTTCATCGGTCTTAGTAGTGATGTTTAAGCGTGATAATGTTGCATCATCGGTTGGTGAAACCGTTAGTGATTCAATGTTATAACCACGTTGAGAAAATAGACCAACAACGCGAGACAAAGCACCCGATTGGTTTTCCATTAATATTGAAATAATGTGTCTCATATTATGTTCTCTCCGTTTTGCTTAACCACATTTTGTCCATCCCTTCGCCTTTAATTTGCATTGGGTAGACGTGCTCCGTTTCATCCACATTAATATCAACAAAAACCAATCGATCTTTCATATCGAGTGCTTTTTTAAGCCCGGCTTCAAGTTCATCAGGCTGTGAGATACGGATGCCAACGTGGCCATAAGCTTCTGCAATTGCTGCAAAATCGGGAACAGAACTCATATAAGAATTAGAGTGACGTCCTTGGTAAATAATATCTTGCCACTGTTTTACCATGCCAAGAAAACGGTTGTTTAAGTTAATAATTTTCACTGGAATATCATATTGCAACGCGGTGGAAAGCTCTTGGATATTCATTTGAATACTGCCATCCCCAGTGACAATCACTACCTCTTCTTCTGGCATGGCAAATTTAACCCCCATTCCAGCGGGTAAACCAAACCCCATGGTGCCCAAACCGCCAGAGTTGATCCAACGACGAGGCTTATTGAATGGATAATAAAGTGCGGCGAACATTTGGTGCTGACCAACATCGGAGGCCACATATGCGTCTCCATTAGTCAGTTTATGTAAAGTTTCAATCACTTGCTGCGGCTTAATGCGTTCGCTGGATTTCTCATAAGCTAGGCATTGGCGGTCGCGCCAGCTTTGGATATCTTGCCACCATAGTTCAAGCGCCTGCGAATCATTACAGCCACCTTGCTCAGAGAGCAATTGCAGCATAGTTTCCAGTACTTGTTCAGCTGATCCCACTATCGGCAGATCGACTGGCACATTTTTAGAGATCGACGAAGGATCAATGTCAATGTGCATGATCTTAGCGTTCGGGCAATACTTTTCTAGATTATTGGTTGTACGGTCATCAAAACGCACGCCAATACCGAAAATCAAATCCGCATTGTGCATCGCCATATTGGCTTCATACATGCCATGCATTCCAAGCATGCCTAACGCATTTTTATGAGTCCCAGGGAAAGCACCAAGCCCCATTAACGTGCTGACTACGGGTAAATTGAGCGTTTCAGCCAGTTGTAAAATGTGCTGATCTGCGCCTGAAATAACAGCGCCACCGCCAATGTACAATACGGGTTTTTTGGCTTCTAACAACGCTTTTAGCGCCTTTTTAATTTGCCCTTTATGACCAGAAGTAGTTGGGTTGTATGAGCGCAGTTTGATCGACTCAGGATACGTGTAAGGGAGTTTGATCTGAGGATTCATCACATCTTTAGGCAGATCGATCACGACCGGCCCCGGGCGCCCTGTTGAGGCAATATAAAAGGCTTTCTTAATGGTTTCAGGAATATCTTCAGCTTTTTTTACAAGAAAACTGTGTTTGACGATCGGACGAGAAACCCCAACGATGTCACATTCTTGAAACGCATCGTTACCAATGAGGTTATTTGGCACGTTGCCTGAAATAACAATCATTGGAATTGAGTCCATGTAAGCGGTAGCAATCCCTGTGACGGTATTCGTCGCCCCTGGGCCAGAACAAACAAGTACCACACCCGTTTTTCCGGTTGCTCGAGCATAGCCATCTGCCATGTGCGTGGCCGCTTGCTCGTGGCGAACAAGGACATGTTTAATTTGGTCGGTTTTTGCGTGCAGCGCATCGTAAATATCAAGAACGGAACCACCTGGGTATCCAAATATTTGCTCTACACCTTCTTCGATCAGAGATTGAACCACCATCTCTGCGCCAGATAACATCTGTTGATTGGATTGCGTTGCCATTTTTTCTCCTTACCAGTACCCAACACATGGTCAGTCAATGGGCCTGGTTTTACATAGTTTAGGGCTTATTTGTAGCCTAATTCGAAAACTTTCCACTTTCGGCTATGTCTTGCTTTTGTCATAACAAAAAACAAGGTAACGCAACAACTGTAACTCTTTCTTATCATCGGGTCGAACGCCAAACAGCGCACACTTTGGCAAATGTTTGGTTAAATGGAATTTTATTAGGTAACTATCGTAAAACTGGCATTAAAAACAGCTCAATCCATGAATAATTAGCAAAAATAAAGCAAAAAATATTACCATGCAGCAATGTAACGTTATGAGGAAGCGAGGTTTAACTTCCGTCGTAATATAAAAAATCCCCCACGCTTTATCTGAAAAGCAAGTGGAGGATTTTTAAACAATGAAAAAACTATCTTAAGATAATCTTACTCACCTTTAGTCTTTTCTTTGTACATTTCCTCGATTTCATCTTGGTAACGATCACTAATGACTTTTCTACGCAGTTTCTGAGTCGGCGTCAGCTCACCTTTATCCATTGAAAAAGCCTTAGGTAATAATTTAAACTTTTTCACCTGCTCAAATTTGGCTAGCTCTTTTTGCAAATCATTGACTCGTTTTTCCAACATCTCAACCACTTGGTTGTTCTTGATAAGCTCTAATCGGTCATGATATTTGATGTTGAGCTCTTTGGCGTAAACCTCCAAGCTGTCATAACAAGGTACAATTAAAGCCGACACAAATTTACGTGTGTCAGCAATCACCGCAATCTGTTCAATAAAATGATCTTTACCAATCGCTCCCTCAATAACTTGTGGCGCAATGTATTTACCACCGGAGGTTTTCATCAGCTCTTTGATACGATCAGTGATGAAGACATTACCTTGCTCATCAATGTGCCCAGCATCTCCTGTTTTGAGAAAACCTTGTTCATCGAATGCTAACGCCGTTTCTTCAGCCATTTTATAGTAGCCGCGCATAACCATTGGTCCGCGAACAAGAATTTCATTGTTGTCACCGATTTTGACCTGAGCTCCTGGCATCGACATGCCTATTGAATCAGGATTAAAACACCGATCATCCCAACAAGAAACCGTTGCTGTGGTTTCCGTCATGCCGTAGCCCAACTTCACGTTAATGCCAATGGCATGGAAAAATCGGCCGATGGTTTCATCTAATTTCGCGCCGCCGCAAGGCATGAAATTAATCCGCCCACCAAGCAATGCACGCAATTTAGACAACACGATTTTATCCGCTAATGCGTAACTCTTTTTCAGCATGAAGGATGGCTGGCGCTTTTCTTGATGGCAAAGAGCCATCTTAGCCCCCATATTGACCGCCCAAGTAAATAGCACTTTTCGATGCAACGGCGCTTTCGAGACTTTTTCGTGAATAGCGGAGAAAATTTTCTCGTAGAAGCGAGGAACGGCACACATTACCGTTGGCTTTAGCTCACTCAATGCATCACGTACTTGCATCGTATCCTGCAAATAACAGTTAGTCGCACCGCTGTAAAGAATGTAAAAAGTCCACGCCCGTTCAAACACGTGTGACAATGGTAAAAAACAGAGTGACACATCATCCTTAGAGATGTTTAACCGCTCATCATGCCCTTCAAGCTGAGCGCCAATATTACGGTAATCAAGCATCACACCTTTAGGTTGACCTGTGGTGCCAGAGGTATAGATGAGCGTCAGCAGATCATCCATATTCGCCTGTTCAAGGCGAGACTCTAATTCCGCTTGCTGGCCATCTGTATTTTGTTCAATAAAAGTCTGCCAATGGATGCCATGTTGAAAACTTTTTAGATCAATGCCATCACTCATGGCGACAATTAATTCAAGCTGTTCGCACTCATCAAAAAAATCCAGTGCCGCATCGTATTGTGCCTGTTCACCGACAAAGAGCACTTTGACATCAGCATCTTGAATAATATAACTGGCCTGCGCTGGCGTATTAGTTGGATAAATAGGTACCGTAACGGCTCTTAACTGCAAAGTAGCCAAGTCAGCTATTGTCCACTGCGGCATGTTATTCGAAAAAATCCCGACTTTATCTTGGATTTTTATACCTTGCGTTAAAAGTGCAAGTGACATCGCATCGATACGTTGACCAAATTGCTTCCAGCTGATCCCATGCCACTCTTTCTCTATTTTGTGTTTTAGAGCAATGCACTCGCCACCTTTGACAATCTGTTCACGAATTCTTTTTACGATATGGAAATTTAAATTGGGCATCTTTTTTACCTGTAGCTTACACATGTAAGCTTTTTGAGCGCACAAGTGTACATTTAGAAGCAAAAAAGGCAACTGACGGATGTCAAAGTTATCAATTAATTCTACAGACAAAAAAGCCCTGAATGGATATAACCAATTCAAGGCTCAAAGAGGAGTATCACTAAGTTTAGATCACAGTACAAATTAACGGGTAAACGTTAGTTTAATGCAACAACTTCGCCGCAAATCATCATTAACTGATCACGCAGCCAAATATGGCCTTTGTCTTTTTCACTAGACTCATGCCAACTGAGATAACCACTGATTTGACCATTTGCAAATGGGAAATCGAGGATTTGTAACTGATCTCGGTTAGCCGCATTCTCAACCATCCAACGAGGTGCAATCGTCACCAACTCAGATTGTCCGACCACATAAAGCACATTGCTCAAACTGGTCCCTTCATAATAAGGAACACAGTCTAATTCGCGGTATGCTTGCTCAGAAAAGCTACGTTGCCCATGGATGCGAGATAACTTCGCATGCTTTTCAGCTGTTAGGCTATCAGCGTTAACAGAGCCATTGATGCGTGGATGAGACTTAGATGCCACCACCACTAATTCATCTTGGAAAATTTCCGTACTGGAGAAACCTTGCTCATCAAAACGCGCGTAATCAATCACAAAATCGATCTCTTGGTAACGCATACGCTCGGCTAACAAACGGTTAAATTCCGCATCAAGATGAAGTTGGACCAAAGGCGCTTGTTCATGAACTGATGACATAATTTTCGGCGCGAAACGCATATCACAAGGACTGCAAATCGCTAATTTAAATAAGCGTGTTGATGTTTCAGGAGAAAACACCGAACTTGGCAGTTCATTACGGATTAATTGCAGTGCTTGACGCATCGGACCGAACAGTTGACGTGCACGTTGAGTAGGTTGAATACCTCGCCCTTGTCGCATAAACAGTTCATCATTAAACATTACCTTCAAACGCGCTACAGCATTGCTGACTGCTGGCTGAGACATACCCAAATTATGAGCGGCACGGGTAATATTTTGCTCTTGCATTACTGCATCAAAAACCGTCAGCAGGTTTAAATCTACACCACGTAATGTGCTTTCCATGCGGTAACTAGCAATAGCGCTCATTGCATCTTTTTTATCTAACATTTTTGGGACGCCTCTTGTTGTTATCGTCAATACCGTAAAAGTAATTTTTTAGAATAGATAACCTGCCATTTATTATATTTACCCAGACACAACTGGGTGGAGGCTACTATCTGCTAAGCATTTATCGATTGGCAACAAGATTGATAAAATATCAGTTTTTTTTATCCAAACAAAAAGATTGTCCTTATTTATCAGTACGATGTATTTTTATAAAAAACCATAAAACAGAAAAATTTATGCATTTTATTCAAAACATTGAATCAAGTGATGAATAACAAGCCTTCACCTTGATACATTCACCAAATAAATTAATTACGTCAAAATTCAAAGCATTTCGTCAATATTAGCTAAATGACACATAACTAGGGAAATCAACCTGTCGCCATAAAGACTGGCTCAGCTCTTTATGATTATCCCATTTGCCATTTTGTACCCATTCAACCAAGGCTTTCGCTACATTAGGATAGACAACGCGCTCGACCTGTTTTTCATCCAACCAACGGCGTAACTCCGACGGGTCCAAAAACTCCATAGATGCAGCAAGCCCGAGATTCTCAAGAGTGGCAACGTTACTTTGCTGCTCAAATTGACCCGATAGTGGCTTAAGTAGCAGCTTTTTACCCAATGAAAGTGCTTCTGATGGTAATTCAAAGCCACCATTAGCAATCACGCCATCGCAGCAATGCAAGTGATATTGAAAATGGGTATGACATAAGGGACGCAGCTCAACATTTTCAACGGATTGCGCTTCCATTAAGGAAGGGTGATAACAAATAAATGCTTGATTTGAAAAACGAAAAAGCAACTCAAGAATATCATCAACATGCTCAAATGGAAGATAGACCAAAATGAAATGCTCGTTAGACGTATGCTGCTCTGAACGATAGATAATCGGAGGAAGGATCGGTTGATCAAAATGATACCAATGTAAACCGACGTGGTAATTGGCAGGTGCAAACTGTTGAATAATCTGTTTATCCAGCCAACTTGCCCCTTTCAAAGGCACATTATAACGAAATGCATTTTGATGACTTATCCCAATACACGGAATACCTTGCTGTTTAGCCGCCCATGCCGATACTGGTTCAAAGTCATTAATGACCAGATCATACGGAGACAAATCGAGGTTTTTTGTCTCACTCACGAAAGTCAGCAAATTATTATTCAGCGCCGTTTTAACGTAATTTACGTGTCCCTGTTCAGTTTCAAAAGTAAAACCGCGCCGAGTTTGGTAATCACCGAAACTTTCCATCGAAAAGTATTTCTCTTTTTCACGTCCAGAAAAGAGAAATTGCACATCAATTTTGGCTTCTTTCAACGCTTCACTCATCACTCGTGAACGAGCAATATGGCCATTTCCGGTGCCTTGGACACCATACAGAATTTTCAAAAGCCTCTCTCCACCAACCACAAAGCAAATCTTGCGCTGCTTACACCAAGCAGCGCGCCAATCACGATATCCGTCAAGAAGTGAACCCCAAGTAGGATGCGAGATACGCCAATTAAGCCAGCCCAAACCAAGACAAAAGCATCGCTATGAGGATAGAAGTGGCCAATTAATGTCGCCATAACAAACCCTGCAGCCGTATGACCAGAGGGCAAACTGTAGCGATCCGAAGGGGTAATAAAGGCAATGAATGAAGGAGAAAACTCTTCAGGGCGACGACGCTGAAAGCTATTTTTCAATCCCCAATAAATAGGGAGTTCAATCGCGAAAGCGGCCAGTCCAGCCATTAAGAATAGCTGGCCATTAAGCGGGTCTAAATACCAAGCTAAAGCACCAATCAACGCATACAAATGCCCATCCCCAGTATGGGAAATAGCTTTGCTGATCTGCGCTACAGGCTGATTAAAACGATGCTGTAAACAAAATAGCGAAAATGCTACGTCAAACTTAACAATTTGTCCGATGGCACGCATGAGCGACTCCTGTCATTCCATAAACCTCTTACGCTCTAAACGTAGAAGTTTAAAATGACAAATACGTGACTGTTTGTTGGAGAATGAATGAATTTAACCGATGACAAACGTTCTTGCGTGAAAACATTCCGTGCTACAAAAAGTGATCCTCTCTGCCAATTCTGCTCATTTTTACCGCTTTTGACTAAAACTGATCCGATATGAATAAAAAAACAACTTAATGGTTGACGAGTTAAGTCGAGTACGGTACTAATTTGTTAACTTAATCTTGTGGAATGTTACGAATGACTATCCGTTTTTCTATCCTGCTGGGCCTGCTCCTTATCGTGAACCATTCGCGCGGGTAGGTTGTGGAAGAAAAACACCACACAAGATGACAAGAGCCCGCACTGAGATGCGGGTTTTTTTATAACTATATTTAGGAAGTAAACGATTAACCATCGGTGCAAGGGAGCAAACATGAATAATCAAGTCATTATATTCGACACCACATTACGTGATGGCGAACAAGCTTTGTCAGCAAGCTTAACCGTTAAAGAAAAACTGCAGATTGCTTACGCATTAGAGCGCCTTGGTGTTGATGTTATTGAAGCAGGTTTTCCAGTTTCCTCCCCAGGTGATTTTGAATCGGTCAAAACGATTGCCAAACACATTAAAAATAGCCGCGTCTGCGCACTTTCACGCGCGGTAGCAAAAGATATTGATGCAGCGGCCGAAGCTCTGAAAGTCGCCGATGCTTTTCGTATCCATACGTTTATTTCAACCTCAACCATTCATGTGCAAGATAAATTGCGCCGCAGTTATGATGATGTGCTCGAGATGGCAGTCAGTGCGGTGAAACACGCCCGTAACTACACCGATGACGTCGAATTTTCCTGTGAAGATGCGGGCCGAACGCCCATTGATAATCTCTGTAGAATGGTCGAAGCCGCAATTAATGCCGGAGCTAAGACCATCAATATTCCAGACACGGTCGGTTATACTGTTCCTAGCGAATTTGGTGGCATTATTCAGATGCTGTTTGAGCGAGTCCCTAACATAGATAAAGCCATTATTTCCGTTCATTGCCACGATGACTTGGGAATGTCAGTCGCAAACTCGATTGCCGCTGTACAGGCTGGCGCAAGGCAAATAGAAGGCACCATCAACGGTATTGGTGAGCGCGCTGGTAACTGTTCACTGGAAGAGATCGCGATGATCATCAAAACTCGTCAAGAATTCCTCGGCGTACATACTGGTTTAAAGCATGATGAGATCCATCGCACCAGTAAGTTGGTCAGCCAACTGTGCAATATGCCGATTCAAAGTAACAAAGCGATTGTCGGTGCCAACGCATTTAGCCACTCATCAGGCATTCATCAAGATGGCATGTTGAAAAACAAAAACACTTACGAAATCATGACTCCAGAGTCAATTGGCCTAAAAAACCAAGCGCTGAACTTAACGAGCCGCAGTGGCCGCGCCGCAGTAAAAAGCCATATGGATAGCATGGGTTACAATGAAAACGAATACAACCTCAATGCCTTGTATGAAGATTTCTTAAAATTGGCAGATCGTAAAGGCCAAGTGTTTGACTATGACTTAGAAGCTTTGATGCACTTTTCAAATCTGCGTGATGAAGACGATTTCTACAAATTGAACTATTTGGGTGTTCAATCAGGCAGTGTTATGGCGACCACCAGTATTAAATTGCTTTGTGGTGATGAAGAAAAATGTGAAGCTGCCGTTGGTAATGGCCCTGTCGATGCGCTTTACCAATGTATTTACCGTCTAACTGGCTATGAGATCGTATTGGATAAATTTGACCTTACCGCCAAGGGCGAAGGTGAAGATGGACTCGGGCAAGCCGATATTATTGCCAACTACAAAGGGCGAAAATATCACGGTACAGGCGTCTCTACGGATATTGTCGAAGCATCAGGACAAGCCTTGTTGCACGTAATCAATAGCATTCATCGTGCCGATCAAATTGCAGAAATTAAACAAAAGAAAGTGGCAACCGTTTAACGTACCTAGATTAGAGCTTTTAGTCTTTAGAGCTCACTGGGGCAAGCAAATATAAAAATAGTAAAGGACTAACATGACAGACAAAACATACAAAATTGCCGTTCTTGCAGGTGATGGTATCGGCCCAGAAGTAATGCAACAAGCACACAAGGTATTGGATGCGATTGAAAAAAAACATGCTATCCGGTTTGCCAGAGAAGAACATGATGTCGGCGGGATTGCGATTGATAACCACGGTTGCCCGCTGCCTGAAAGCACCATTAAAGGATGTGAAGAAGCAGACGCCGTATTGTTTGGTTCCGTAGGCGGCCCTAAATGGGAGCATTTACCACCCAACGACCAACCAGAACGCGGCGCACTCCTACCGCTTCGCAAACATTTTCAACTGTTTTGTAACTTGCGTCCTGCTCAAATTCACTCCGGCTTAGAAAGCTTTTCTCCTTTACGATCCGATATCTCCGATCGTGGCTTCGATATTGTGGTTGTTCGGGAATTGACTGGTGGTATTTATTTTGGCCAACCCAAAGGACGAGAAGGCGAAGGGGCAAATGAAAAAGCATTTGATACCGAAGTTTACCACCGCTACGAAATCGAACGCATTGCAAAAATAGCGTTTGAGTCCGCACGATTACGTCGTAAAAAAGTATGCTCAGTCGATAAAGCGAATGTATTACAAAGCTCTATCTTATGGCGTGAGGTCGTGGAAGAGATCGCAAAAGATTATCCGGACGTCGAGCTTTCACACATTTATATCGATAATGCCACTATGCAGCTCATTAAAGATCCCTCTCAATTTGATGTCATGCTGTGCTCTAATATTTTTGGTGACATCATTTCCGATGAATGCGCCATGATCACAGGCTCAATGGGCATGCTACCTTCCGCTAGCCTTAATGAAAGCAATTTCGGTCTCTATGAGCCAGCAGGTGGCTCTGCACCTGATATCGCAGGAAAGAACATCGCTAACCCAGTAGCACAAATTCTTTCCGCCGCTTTAATGCTACGTTATAGCTTAGGCGAAGAAAGTGCCGCTCAAGCTATCGAAAATGCCGTATCAAAAGCGCTTACCGCAGGCGAACTCACCGCAGATCTTGCCAGTGGTAAAGCGGCACTTTCAACCTCTGAAATGGGCGATAAAATTGCCAGCTATATTTTAAACTCATAATTAGTAGGACTAGGCTCGCCTAGTCCTTTATAAAGCTCAAAGAGCTCAAGGAAGAAGCAATGTCGCAAGCAAAAACCTTATACGAAAAAATTTATGATGCCCACATTGCGGTGTCAGCTGAAGGGGAAACCCCCATCCTTTATATCGATCGTCATCTCGTTCATGAAGTGACATCGCCGCAAGCATTTGATGGTTTACGCGAAAAGGGACGTAAAGTTCGTCAGACGAGTAAAACATTCGCTACCATGGACCATAATGTTTCAACCACCACAAAAGACATTAATGCCTCGGGTGAGATGGCTCGAATCCAAATGGAAACATTGTCCAAGAACTGTGCTGAGTTTGGCGTAACACTCTACGACTTAAATCATAAATACCAAGGCATCGTTCATGTCATGGGGCCAGAATTAGGTATTACTCTTCCCGGTATGACCATTGTCTGCGGTGACTCGCACACAGCAACACATGGCGCATTTGGCTCGTTAGCGTTTGGCATCGGTACATCAGAAGTTGAGCACGTACTTGCAACCCAAACATTGAAACAAGCTCGCGCTAAAACGATGAAAATTGAGGTGACAGGCAAAGTCGCTCCAGGCATCACCGCTAAAGATATCGTGCTAGCCATTATAGGTAAAACAACGGCGGCCGGTGGTACAGGCTATGTCGTTGAATTTTGTGGTGAAGCGATTACCGATCTTTCAATGGAAGGTCGTATGACGGTGTGCAATATGGCGATTGAGCTTGGGGCAAAAGCCGGTCTTATCGCCCCTGATCAGACTACTTTCGACTACATTAAAGGTCGCAAGTTTTCTCCTCAAGGAAACGATTTAGAATCCGCCATTGAATACTGGGCAACGCTAAAAACCGATGATAATGCCAAATTCGATGCAGTCGTTACCCTAAATGCCGCGGACATCAAACCACAAGTAACGTGGGGCACAAACCCAGGCCAAGTAATTGCTGTCGACGAAACCATTCCATCTCCCGATAGCTTTAGTGATCCTGTCGAAAAAGCATCAGCAGAAAAAGCACTGGCGTATATGGGACTGGAAGCGGGTAAATCCTTATCAGACTACAAAGTGGATAAAGTTTTTGTCGGTTCTTGCACAAACTCTCGCATTGAAGATATGCGAGCAGCAGCTCAAGTCGCGAAAGGTAAAAAAGTCGCACCACACGTTCAAGCATTGATTGTTCCAGGTTCAGAGCAAGTTAAAGCGCAAGCAGAAGCGGAAGGCTTGGATAAAATATTTATTGAAGCGGGTTTTGAATGGCGCTTGCCGGGCTGTTCAATGTGCTTGGCTATGAACAATGACAGGCTCGGTGCAGGTGAACGCTGTGCATCAACATCCAACCGCAATTTTGAAGGCCGCCAAGGTCGAGATGGCCGCACACATTTAGTCAGTCCTGCAATGGCCGCCGCCGCCGCCATCGCTGGACACTTTGTCGATATCCGTAATATTCATTCTTCAACACTCAACTAAACAGGGGATCACCAATGTCAGGTTTTAAACAGCACACAGGTTTGGTCGTTCCTCTTGATGCAGCGAACGTCGATACAGATGCCATTATCCCTAAGCAATTTTTACAGAAAGTAAATCGCACTGGTTTTGGCAAACACCTTTTTCATGATTGGCGTTTTCTAGATGATGCAGGTCAACAACCTAATCCAAATTTTGTCATGAATAAACTTCGCTATGAAGGAGCGAGCATTCTACTTGCTCGTGAAAACTTTGGGTGTGGTTCTTCACGAGAACATGCCCCTTGGGCTTTAGCGGATTACGGCATCAAAGCCATGATTGCACCCAGTTTTGCGGATATTTTTTATGGTAACTCAATCAATAACCAAATGGTTCCAGTCCGCCTTACAGAGCAAGAAGTTGATGAAATATTCCAATTTGTTGAAGGAAATGAAGGTGCTCAACTAACTGTAGATCTTGAACGAATGGAAGTTAAAGCCAATGGAAAAACATACTCATTTGAAATTGATGAATTTCGTCGCCATTGCTTACTTAATGGATTAGACAATATCGGTTTGACGCTACAGCACGAAGATAAAATCGCTGATTATGAAACAAAAATTCCTAGCTTTTTGAAATAGCGAGTATCGATTTAATTTCCAGAGGTTGGTGTAGATGCACCAACCTTTTATTTTATCTGAAATTTATCAATCCCTACCTAGGTCATATAACCTATGAGATGAGAGGTAAACGATGAAATATCTATTAACGCTATGTTTGACACTCGGGTCAACGAATGTATTTTCTGCTCCTAAATCACAACTATGGGATTATTGGAACTCTAGTAATGAAGAAAATACACAAGCCATTTCACATCAAATTTGGCAGACAACACTTGATACTTATCTAATCCAAGAAAATCACAACAACCTCTTCGATTATCAAAGGGTCAACTCAAAAGATAAAGAGCAATTAGAGCTCTATATTTCACAATTATCAGCCCTTGATCCAAGAGAGTATGCAAAGCTGGAACAATATGCTTACTGGGTCAACTTATATAATGCCTTAACAGTTAACTTAATCGTCGATCATTACCCAATACCATCCATCACTAAACTGGGAGGATTTTTCTCATTTGGCCCTTGGGAACAAAAGATCATTACCATCAATCAAAAAGAGCTGACTCTCAATGATATTGAACATCGAATTTTAAGACCTATTTGGAAAGATCCTCGAACCCATTATGCGGTCAACTGCGCAAGTCTTGGCTGCCCAAACTTACAAAAGCAGGCTTTCACAGCAGAAAATACTGAATTATTACTGGAGAAATCAGCCACTGAGTTTATCAATAGCGAAAAAGGAGTAAAGGTCACCAATGATAAATGGGTTCTGTCTTCTATTTATGACTGGTTTGCTGAAGATTTTGGAACGAAACAGCAATTATTTGAGCACTTAGTGCAGTATAACAAGGCACTAAAAAGCGAGAAAAAGAGTATCAGCTATCACTATGATTGGACATTGAATGATACGAATAGATAGAAAAAAACCTCAGCATTTCTGCTGAGGTTTCGTAATTCAAACCTGGCGATGTCCTACTCTCACATGGGGAGACCCCACACTACCATCGGCGCTGTTGTGTTTCACTTCTGAGTTCGGCATGGGTTCAGGTGGGTCCACAACGCTATGGTCGCCAAGCAAATTCTTTTAGCTTATAGAGCTATAAAACTGGTGCTGATACCCAGAATCGAACTGGGGACCTCATCCTTACCAAGGATGCGCTCTACCGACTGAGCCATATCAGCACACTCTATCTTGTGTCACAAGTGACTAAAAAGCCCGCTCTTACAAACGGGCTCTTATAAATTCAAAGCCTGGCGATGTCCTACTCTCACATGGGGAGACCCCACACTACCATCGGCGCTGTTGTGTTTCACTTCTGAGTTCGGCATGGAATCAGGTGGGTCCACAACGCTATGGTCGCCAAGCAAATTTCTTAATTCGGAAAGCTGCTTCGTTCTCATTCACACATTCAATGTTCTTCAATTGAGCCCACAAAACCCCTTCGGTGTTGTATGGTTAAGCCTCACGGGCAATTAGTATTGGTTAGCTCAACGCCTCGCAGCGCTTACACAC
>NZ_CAWNJO010000083.1:0-17761 GCF_963874835.1 Vibrio sp. V12_P9A6T4
GGCTAAGGTTATCTACCGCAGATTGTGGCTAGATTAGGAAAAGCGATACAGAGTGACGTATTGCGAAATCGCAGCGAAAAATTGCTTGATACGAGCAAGTTTCTACCCGGACGAGCAAGTTCTTGCTCGAAAATGAAAGCTTATAATCTAATTGATTGAAATTTAACTATTTTTGTTTTGGCATCCCCTTTGCTTTAAGAAACATTACATAACGCGATGCAATTTCCATCGCTTTTTCTTACTGAATAAGGATTAAGTCATGCCAACTCCATGTTATATCTCTATCGAAGGCGAAACTCAGGGTCTCATCACTGCAGGCGCTCTTTCTACTGACTCTATCGGCGATGCTTTCGTTGAAGGTCATGAAGATCAAATGTTGGTTCAAATGTTTGACCACGTTGTGACAGTACCGACTGACCCACAATCAGGTCAGCCTTCTGGTCAACGTGTTCACAAACCATTCAAATTCACCGTTGCGCTAAATAAAGCGGTTCCTCTTCTTTATAACGCGTTGGCGTCTGGCGAGAAGATGAAATCGGTTGAGCTAAAATGGTACCGCACGTCTATCGAAGGTAAACAAGAGAACTTCTTCACCACTAAACTTGAAAGTGCGTCTATCGTCGATATTCACTGCGAAATGCCACACTGCCAAGATCCTGCGAACGGCGACTTCACGCAAAACGTTACGGTTTCTATGTCTTACCGTAAAATCCTGTGGGATCACGTGAACGCGGGTACTTCAGGTTCAGATGACTGGCGCAAACCAGTAGAAGCGTAAGCTTTGATTTTGGGTGGCTGGCTGATGTTGCGTAAGCAAAGCCAATCCGGCCAGCCACCTTTTTTAGCCTTAAGCAAAGTGCATTCAATGAGTGTGACTTGCTTAAGGCTTTGCTGTTTCTAGTGTAAAGAGGATGGAAGATGGCCACGCTGAATTTTACGTTAAAGGTTGACGGGCTCGCCGACGATGCATTTGTGGTGCGAGAATACCAAGGACAAGAATCCTTATCGGAGAGTGTGCTGGCTAATGGCGAGCCTTGTTATGGGTTTCGTTACCACATTGAGCTAGCAAGCCGTCAATCAACTTTGAGTGCAATCGATGTCGTCGACAAAACGGCTCAGCTAACGGTTTTCCGTAATGGCGGTGTGGTGCAGCGCGTGCATGGCATCGTGCGCCAGTTTAGTAAAGGCGATATTGGTCATCATCACACCTTTTACTCACTCACTTTAGTACCTGCATTAGAGCGCTTGTCGCTGCGCCAAAATAGCCGCATCTTCCAGCTTAAAACTGTACCTGAAATTCTTTCCATTGTGCTACATGAGATGGGCATTGACGACTATGCCTTCGCACTTAAACGAGAATGTCTTCAGCGCGAATTCTGCGTACAGTACCGTGAAACCGATATCCACTTTTTACACCGCTTAGCCGCCGAAGAGGGCTTGGTCTACCACCTCCTGCATGAAGAAGGTAAACATACCCTCATTTTCAGTGATGATAGCCAAAGCTTAACGCAGCTTGATACACCGATCCCTTACAATGTGCTGTCCGGTGGTATCGCTGATACGCCTTACATTTCCAACTTAATCAGCCACACGCAATCGCAAGTGGCGGAAAGCCAATTGGCGGATTACAGCTTTAAAAAACCGACTTACGGTTTTAAGCAAAGTGCACTCGGCACCGCGATGGATTACCAGCAGACCCACTATGAACATTTTGATTTCCCGGGTCGATTTAAAGACGATGAGAGCGGCAAAGCGTTTAACCAAATTCGTTTAGAGTACTTAAGAAGGCAGGCGCGTACTGCACAAGGTCAAAGCAATGAAGCGCGTTTGCAAGCCGGAACCCTGTTTGATTTGGTCGAGCATTTAGATGATAGCGCGAACCGTGATTGGGTTGTGGTGCAAGTAAACCATCAAGGCCGGCAGCCGCAAGCATTAGAAGAGTCTGGCGGTAGTGGTGCAACGACCTACAGTAACCAATTTACCTTGATCCCGGCCGATGTAACGTGGCGCGCAACACCACACACCAAGCCGCAAGTGGATGGCCCATGCATCGCCCACGTGGTTGGCCCCGATGGCGAAGAGATCTTCTGCGATGAGTATGGCCGCGTTAAACTGCATTTCCCATGGGACAGATATTCCAACGGCGATGAGCACAGTTCATGTTGGGTGAGGGTGTCGCAAGGTTGGGCTGGCAGCCAATACGGCATGATGGCTATCCCAAGAATTGGCCATGAAGTGATTGTCGATTTTTTAAATGGCGATCCTGATCAACCCATCGTCACGGGCCGCGCTTATCACGCCACCAATAAAGCGCCCTACACACTGCCAGATAACAAAACCAAAACCGTACTGCGCAGTGAAACGCATCAAGGTGAAGGCTTTAATGAGCTGAGTTTTGAAGATCAAGCAGGGCAAGAGAAAATCTACCTGCACGCGCAAAAAGACTATGAAGCGCTAGTGCTTAATGATGCCACCACCCACATCAAACACGATAAACACCTGACAGTGGATAACGACCAGTTCAGCCACATCAAAAATAACCAACACCTAACGGTCGAGGGCGAAAGCCGTCAGAAAATAGCGTTAGATCATAGCCTTGAAGTGGGTGGTTCACTGCACCAAAAAATCGGTGAAAAAACGGTTTTTGACTCAGGTAATGAAGTGCACCTTAAAGCAGGCAATAAGTTGGTGTTAGATGCGGGTAATGAGATCACCATCAAAGCTGCGGGCAGTTTTATCAAAGTGGATGGCGGCGGCGTGCACCTAGTCGGGCCTGCGATCAACCTCAACTCTGGCGGCAGCGCAGGCAGCGGCTCGGGGTATGGCGGTGTTGTAGCGGCGTTGCCTATGGGGTTGGCAGCGCCAAGTGCGCCGGATGAGCTGGTCTTAAGCTTGCCAACAGCGAGTTTAATTCAACAAGTGATAGCCGATATCAAAACGGAGATGCCAATCACTCAGGTTTGTCAAAAGCGTTCTGATGGAAGCTGTCCGTTAAGTGACTGCCCTTGTGGAAACAATAAATGATGTTAGTTCTCGATAGCCACTGTAATGACGTTGCAGTGAACTGGTTTGCTCTAGTCAATGATTACCATAATATGCATGCTGAAGTTTATGAGAGGATCTCTGGGCATTTGGTTGAGCCGTTATATTTATCGACGTCAGTTGAGTCATTACTAAATCGTAGCCCTTTGTTGATTGCATTGTATGAGCAAGATCCAATGACAAACATCTTACCTAAAGAACATACACTGTATTTTTCTGCACCACTTAATGTCTCTTTTGATGTTGCCTTAGCTCAACTAAGGAATCGATTACATATTCAATTCTCAGGTAATCGAAGAGGGCTGTTTCATTATTATTGTTCTTCAGTGGCAAGTTATTTTTTTGAGCGTTCAGATACGATCGATACTGGCAAATGGTTGGGATGTTTCAGCAGCCTTTATTTTTATCGTCAAACATACAGTGATTTAGCTAAATGGAGCAAAGTCGTTAGTGAGGGGGGGGAGCTTGCTTCAAATCTTTGGCTTCTTACAGAATCTCAGGAAAATGCTCTCAATGATAAATATCATGAAAATGAGATCGTGCAGTGGGCTACAGAAAACAATATTAAAGAGTTGAATTGGCAGAAACAGAAAATGGTTCATTTATTCTGCTCACAACACCAGATAACAGATCCTCAAATTTCTTCTCGATTACGCCATTTAATACAGCGCTATGATGTTGCCCTCAATGATCTTAATTTTCATTCGAAATCGCATCAAACAT
Source organism: Vibrio sp. V12_P9A6T4 (assembly GCF_963874835.1). Classification (NCBI taxonomy): domain Bacteria; kingdom Pseudomonadati; phylum Pseudomonadota; class Gammaproteobacteria; order Vibrionales; family Vibrionaceae; genus Vibrio; species Vibrio sp. V12_P9A6T4. The sequence continues at coordinate 3,766 of NZ_CAWNJO010000083.1, forward strand.
CAGAAAATATCGTCGAACACATAGAATACTTAATGTCTAGGGAGAATGCATATGTCTACTAAGTTTGCTTCAAGTCCGAGCTGTGATGGTAAAAAGTTTTTCATTGAAGTAACGGGTATACAACATGGCTCTGAACAAGACTTTGAGTTTTATGACTTAACTGATATGTCACAGCAGGCTGCTCTAGAAGCGAAAAAGAGTATTGATCCTGAACTTGATGAAAGTACGGTATACAGTTGGGATTGGTGTGATGAGAGTGCCAATCGAAATGTTTGGCTGAAAATTGAAGCGGAAGGTGAACCAATCAAATTACCGCTTTTTCAAAATGTGGCAGACATACCAAGAAAGAAAGACGAGCAAGATTATTTGGTACATGCAGTTTTACCTTTAACGCTTTTACCTACTTATCAATCATCGTTAACTTATAAAGAGAGAATTGCTCCTGTTCGAGCCGGTTTTATTTATATCTTTTACAACCATAAAGTATGGCGTGAAATTCAAATTAGCCCAGAAGATAGCGGTGATTACTCTCTTAAAGATGTCAATCTTTACCAATATCGTACTGGTAGAGATAAACCGTTTAAAGATGAAGCTCGAATCGCAACTGGTGTGGCACTAAAAGAGATTTGGATACCGGCTAAAGAGAATAACAAGGGGGCACGGATCCATCTTGCCTTTTCAGAAGTTCAGTGGAGTGCACAATATCTTAATTATCTTGAGGCGAATCAAAACGAGTTAGTTCAACGAACTGTTGCATTTCATCAGTTGAATGTGGATAGCAATGTCGATGTATTGAAAGCTAGCTTACTGCCGCCAATGCGAATAAGAGCACCAGAGTTGGAGTTGTTTCTTGCTGAGCCAATTAATCTCAACCGTGATCTCTCTGGGGAGTGGGTAACACGCACTTACCAAACCATTAAAGAGGAAATCTTATCCGCGAATGAAGACGGTGATAAGGCGGTACAGGTTTTTAAATATGCTCAACCTCATCGATATGAATATGCTATTAAGCAAGCCGCACTGATTGAGATTATCAACTCAGATCCAAATCAAGCTAAGTTGTGGACTATTGGTGACTCGAAAGATTTTTTAGAAGATGCAAAAAAGCGTCATCTGAGAGCAATTGTATTGGACGATCCTCTTTTTGACTTAAGACATCACGCTTTTCTTACTCAATCTGCTGTTGGGTATTTACAGCAAGTCTATATCGATATGAGTCAACAAAAGTACTATCGCACTGCAGAGCTAGTGCAAAAATTGGTGGTTCCAGCCAAGTTCGGACAACAAGAAAATCCTTACTATCAATATCGTAATGATATAGACAATTACTATGGAGGCGTTTTCCATAGAACATTACGTACCACTGAACGACAGTTTTGTTGCCAAGATGTAAAGGTATTGCAAGAGAAACTCCAATTGCAGGTGAACCAGAAGAGATTGGCTCAAGTGCTGCGTGATATCAGTTCAATGAACGATATTAACGCATCGGCTGCGCATGTGATTGTTGGCTATGCGCTGAGCGCTCTGAGCGTGAATATTGATAAATTGGATCAAATGTCAAACCCTGAAAGTGACGTTCGTTCACCTTATTTAGAAACCGCTAGACAAATCCTCTCTCCAAAAGATAACCATCCTTTGCACCGAATATTATTTCCAGAAGAAGGTACGATAAATTTGGAGCAAGCTAGCTATAGCGCACCACCGCCATTTAACTCGGGATCTGGATTTGCAACGCTTGAATCGTTAGCTTTGTGGTCCAAAGAGGACATGCTCATTCAAGATGAGCAGTTACAAGTGATGGATCTGGCTTTTATGTCACCTTCCAATAGCAACCAGGAAAAGGCTTTTAACCTTGAACGGCGTATTGCCAGTATAATGAATGATATTTTAAAGGGTTACTTTGATACGTTACTGAACCTAAGCCAAGATCTCACCAGTGAAGCGAAAGTGATCCAATTTAATGCCGCTTATGCCCCTGTACTCGGTTTAATGAAAGCCACTAATGCCAAAATGTGGGGAGATATCACTTATGTGCCCGTCAGTGGCGCTGAGCTTAAAGGTACGGTGGTTGGCGTGCATGGTCATGGGTTGAGTTATGGATTGAGCGCCGCTGATCGTGAGTTTGTTGACTCGAAGAAGAAGTCAGCCTTTGGTCGTTTGTATGATCGTTCGGGTAAATTGGTGGCATCGAGCAATAAAAATGCTTTTAGCTCCAGCGATCTGATTTCAGAAAGTCGAGGTTCAGTCGGGGCTAAATCACCACTTAAAGTGGTGGTGATCTCTCAAGAAAGTCGCATGGCGGCGGCCCTAAATCAAGCGAATACGCAAAGAGCGCTACGGGATATGAATCGTACGGATCTCAACGTCAGTAATGCTTATGAAAAATTCAGAATTCCCTACTTTATTGCGGTAGTGGAATTGATTAACCTGAAACAGAGTCAGCATCATTTTGAGAAAGCGCTTCAGCGTACAGATACTCTTTACTCTTCTGCTAACGCGCTAAGTGCAGCTCTGGATCTTGGTATCGCCATTACCCATGCTTCAAATCTGTATACACAAAATGCCTCTCGTTTGGCGATAGCTTCACATAATGCCGCGGTTGTTATGCCTAAGGCATGGGTTGATCGGTTTACTTTTCAAGATGGGGCAGTTCAACTAGTAAAAAAAGTGAGCTTTTTAGGGCTTACAACGCTTGTTGCTGGTTTTTTAACTGCGGGTATTGCTGGTTGGGATGCTATGCGCCGTTGGCAAGAAAATGATCTTGATGCCAGCGTTGCGATGGGGATGGTGGCGATAGGAACGTTAACCACCACGGTTGCAACGGGGTTTTTTACTACCAGCGCTCCGGTGTTATTTGGTATGGGACCGGTGGCATGGTTAGGGATTGGGTTGTCTGTTGCAGGTTTCGCGCTCTACATGTTTTGGAAAGATACTCCAATAGAGGCGTGGCTGAAAAATGGCCCGTTTGGTCAGTCACCCTCGGCGACTTACGCACATTTGCAAGACCCGACGACAGCGTTTGAGCGGTTTATTGGGTTGATTTTCAATCTATCGGTTAAAGCGTACCGCTTAGGCGCACAAACCGAATTCTCCGAAGCGTTTACTCAGCAGATGCAAGCATTAGGTGCTACCCATGTGATTTATGTCAACACCAATTTAGCGGCATTGCTCAGTGCTCAATCGGTCAGGGTTGAGTTTTACGCTCGGCAAGCGATTGAAAAAAAGACCACGACAAGTAGCCGAACGGGTTCAAGGGAAAGCAGTGAACTGATTAACCTAAGCTCGCACAATGTTACGGTTATCCATCAAGAGCAGCGTAATGAAGGTACTGCCTATTTTGTTAAATATGATTTAACCGTCCCCGAATACAGTACCGATTTTAGCCTACTGATGATGCGCTCTTATCAGTATCGCTACCAGTCTGTTTTTGTGCTCAGAACCAAGCTGCACGTTGAGCAGGCCAGCTTTCCGACATTAGCATTAGAAGAGCGTGATGATTCTCGCACTGTGAATGTGGTTCCAACGTTTGCTTTAGATAACAACAGTGATCAAGATTGGGCGCAAAATACCGTATTAGCGTAAAGCGTAGAATCGATTATCGACAAAATTAGGAATGATAATGGCTTATAACTCAGAGCAATTAACCCTCCAACCACCTAAAGAGGCGCAAGGTTTTTTATGGCGTGTCTTAACCAAAGGACAGGTATTTCCTTTTACTAAAGCCAATGAAACTATTTCATTGGCTCTAGCAAGAGAGACTGAGCCATCCGCTATGCAAAGATATAATCAAAATAATTTATTTTGGGATGAAAAAGATTTAAATAGTGAGGCATTGTCTGGTTGGTCACAATTCTATTTTATGATTGTTGGGATGGTAAAAGTTTCACTGATTATTGTCTTACCGCTTCTCTATCTGATCATGATTTCTGCCATGATATTTGGACCGTATGGATGGAAGGATTGGGCTGGCGATTTTGGCACTGTTACTTTGTATACAACACTTCCTTGTTTACTTATTTATGGCCATTTTAAATTGGTGAGTGCTGGGCACCTTTTTCTGGCGCCCTTTTTAAAAAGTAAGCGAGTCTATAGCCTTAATCGCCAAACCGGCATGGTGACACTGTTTAAAAAAGGCAATAAAGAGCGTTTTAGCCATCCGTTTATTGAGTTTGATTGCGTGCTGATGTCCGCCCCTAGTCCACAAGGGCACTTAAATTACAACCTGATGTTGGTGCATCGCTATCATGATTATTCGGTTGGAGTACCGATTGGCAACCTGATCGGCAGTAATGAGATGGTGGCAGAGTATTATCGGTTGTGGAATATGATTCAACGTTATATGGATATCAGCCAACCGATGCCTGATATTTTAGTGCTTGAGCCTGCACGTGAAAGAGACCCAACCACCGCCGCCTATGATAAGCAAACTGGGCGCAATCCGCGATGCTGGCGTGATATGAGTGATGAAGAATATCAGCAAACTCTGAAAAGAATCGCAGAGCAGCAAAAAAATCAGCCAGATACGGGGCCAAAGTTGGATATTTTTGCACATTGATGCATTGAATCTGGCGATGGCCAAGTAAGATCTAGTGAGTTATTTAGTATTTACTCTGCAGTATGGTCGGAATTGTAAGGCTGAGCTTGATTGATGAATGTGTTTGGGACTTACTTAAGATTGCCGTGTTAGTAGAGATTCATTCGCGCACTAGTTTCGTTTGAAATTAAGTTTAAAGTAGAAAAAGTCACCTTTATTAAGGAGCAAATCAATGGCAAATGGTGCATTAGTAGGAGATATCGGATCCGATCATGATGGTTTTCCTCCTACGCCGATCACCGCTGGGTCACCGACGGTAAAAATTGATGGTAAAGCGGTGGCAAGGCAGGGGGACCTGCTAGAGCCTCATGATAAGCCGCAAAACCCAAGCCACCCGCGAGCAATTAAAGGGGGCTCGGGTAGCGTTATGATTGATGGCAAGCCCGCCGCGCGAGTCGGCGATGCCGTTGACTGCGGTGGCGTAATTATTGGTGGTTCATCAGTCAATATTGGTTAAGGTTGTAGCCCATTTAATCAATAAAGCGGCGCTTCAAACCTTGAGTGCCGCTTTATTGTTTTAAGCACAGCAGCTTTAGCACCAGTGAGCCAGCGTTATCCCTCTTTATGAAAAGAAATTCTACAGACAGAAACGGAGCGAACAATGATCCGCCATATCTTATTAATCAAATTCAAACCACAAGCTCAGCCTGCCGACATTCAACAGCTCAAGTCGCTGTTTGAAGCCATGCCAGAGAAAATCGAGGGGGTCGCTGCCGTTGAGTGGGGCGTGAACGACAGCCCTGAAGGCAAAAACCAAGGTTATACCCACAGCGTTTTAATGACATTTAGCGATGAGCAAGGGCGCCAAAATTATCTACCTCATCCAGAGCATAACGCGCTAAAGGATGTCTTTCGTCCTTTGCTCGAAGAGATCATCGTTTTCGATTATTCGATTTAGTTACAAGCCAGTAAAATCTAGACGGTGTTTATCTCTACTCCATCGCTAGGATTCAAGCCTGAAAGTTGAGATGCCGTCTATCGAATCTCACTTGTTAATGATCGTCCTTATGCCGTTAAAGTATAGATTTATCAATATCTTGTGAGTTTCTATTCACCATTGTATCAATGGTGCTTAGATCAAATTTTCAGCACAAAGCATTCACAATAGTGAGATGGATGTATAGTTTTATTGTTGTTGTGAATGATTTTCATTGTATTGCGTTTTATCTTTTTGGTCGCTTTCTAAGCGCATTAAATAGGATGTAATAAAATGAATAAAGGATACAAATATTCTGCTCTTGCTGCAGCAATACTCGTTTCAGCATCGGTTTCGGCAAACGTCAGTGTGGAACCCACCCCAATTAATTCGCCTTTTATTAAAGATATAAAAGGTAATATTGTTGAAGACTATACTCCACAAGCTACCCAGCCTCGTTTGTTTTTCATGCGTATGATTGGGAGTTCTGAACAGCGTGGGGATTGGTTTAATCTCTCGGCTAACTATTCCTCTATCCAAGGGGTTGGATCGGATTATGTGTATGAATCCTTGATGCCCCCTCTTAAACCTCAGCCTGTTATCGTGGCGGTGTTAGATTCGGGCGTGGACATTGAACACGAAGATCTAAAGAACAAGTTATGGGTTAATGCGGGAGAAATCCCAAACAATGGCATTGATGATGATGGTAATGGCTATATTGATGATGTGTATGGTTGGAATTTCTTAGGCAACTCGCTTGGTATCAATGTGGATTACGATACATTAGAGCTGACGCGTGAGTACAAAAAATACCTGGATTTATTAGAAGGCAATGATTGGATACCTGAGCAAAAACGTGCTTACTACCAAGCAATAGAAACGGAATATCTAGCCGAGGTTCAGAGTAACCAAACCCTGCTCGCGCAGGTCACTGATGCTATTGAGCAAGCGAATCAATATAAATCGCAAATCTCAGCCCTGACTCAGCATAAAGATTTTACGGCCGAAGGTTTGCTCATTTTACTGTCACATCCGAACCCTGAAGTCGTCTCCGCAGCTCAAGCTTTGTTGGCACTATTCGACGATTGGTATTCGTTTGACTACCTCGAGTCAAGACGAAGCCGATACCAAGATGCGTTGGATTACCACTACAACCTTGAGTTTGATCCTCGTGCTGATATCGTTTTAGATGACATCAGCAACCCTTGGGAAAAGGGGTATGGAAATAATGATGTAAAAGGGCCTGATGCATCACACGGTACGCATGTGGCGGGAATTATTGCGGCAGAGCGTCGCAATGGTATCGGAATTGACGGCTTATCTGAAGATGTGAAAGTCATGTCGTTGCGTATGGTGCCCAATGGTGATGAGCGCGATAAAGACATTGCTAATGCTGTGCGTTATGCGGTGGATAATGGCGCAAAAATCATCAACATGAGTTTTGGTAAAAGCTATTCACCACGTAAATTTGTAGTTGATCACGCGTTTCGTTATGCGGCCAGCAAAGGTGTGTTAATCATCCATTCTGCAGGCAATAGCCAAAGTGATAATGATAGTAAACCAAGCTTCCCTAATCGTTTTGCCGATACTTACGAATCGTCACCTATTGCAACTTGGATAGACGTAGGTGCATCAGCGAAATACGCGAATGAAGATTTTGTCGCCAGTTTTAGTAATTATGGCCAAAAATCGGTTGATATCTTTGCACCCGGTTATCGCATTCTCTCTTCTACGCCAGGCAATAACTACGCCACTTATAGTGGTACGAGTATGGCTGCACCTGTAGTATCAGGCGTTGCCGCTATGGTGTGGTCACGCTATCCAGAGCTCTCCGCAGTAGAACTCAAAGCTCTATTACTTGATAGCGCCCGTCGTTATCCTGAGCTGTTAGTGAAAAAACCATCATCACCTGAAACGCTTGTTCCATTCAGTGTGCTATCGATCTCGGGTGGAATGGTTGATGCTGAAGCCGCTTTTGAAACAATCGCGAGTAAGTAGTGTCGCAGTCGGTAATGGATCAACTTTGGCTTGTTGTGCAAGCACCGGTCTATTTACCGATGGCTTAATTTAACAGTGAGCGTAATAAAAGGCGTAGCTGATATCATCCAGCTGCGCCTTTTTGTATTCAGAGAAGAGTGCGTGATCGGGGCTTACCTGACCCATTACCTGACCCAAAATCGTCAGGTACAAAAAAAGGTCAGTAAACACTACGCTTACTAACCTTCTAGAATTTGGTGGCCCCTCCCAGACTTGAACTGGGGACCAATCGATTATGAGCGAAGGTCTGACGTAATCTCACCGCACAATCAACATAGAAACCCTGCCCCGAATCACGCCCATATCCACCAGCAAAATCACATCACCTGATTACCCGCATGATTTTACTGACGTCGCCGACGGGAATTCCGCCGAACCTATATCACCGCCGCCACCGTCGAGGAAATGTAGAAAACTGTGTTGGAAAGACAGGAACAGTACCGGAAAAGACAGGAAAAAATCCCTAGGCGTAACAAGCAGCAAAACGAATTTATATTATTGAATTGTAAGAACTCTTACTGGATTCTTCCGGTAGGGGCTTTCTTATTTCTAGCTCAATGAAATAAAGGAGTTTCTATGAACCAACCCAAAAACAGCAGGAAGAATGCAGAAGTTGATACATCTAAAACCACATCAGTAGACAATCCATTCTCTACTATTCTCAAAACAGGTGAAGCACCAAAACTAGGATCAAAGGCCCAAGGAACGGTGCTCTACGAGATTGCTCAAAACAGTGAAGACAACCAACTCTACTTTCGAATTGCCGGACAAAGTTGCGGGGCAGGATTGCATTCAAAACAATGGATTCTTCTCAGTAGGCTGCTAGACCTTATTGAATCGCAGGGCGATAAACCATGGAAAAGTCAGGTGTATAAATCTCTCTATTCATCCGGCTCGGCCAACAATCAAGGTTTCTGTGCTGCAATTGCTCGGGGCCTTAATCTGGCAACAAAAGCTGAGTCATCTATTTATCTTCATATCAAATCGAAAGATTACGATGAGCAAAAAGCTGACCTATTAGCGCTCATACAGAAGTCATGATGGGTTTCTCGGCGTCGTCGACGTAATGACGACGCCGACAGTGCCCATTAAATAAATCTCATGAACAGGTTGAGAGATAGGCTTCGACTTCTCGCATCAACGCCTGTTTTACCCACAATGGGGAAATGATATCGATACTCGGTATCCAGGACTTTAGAACTGGCATCAGGGAATGTATGTCCGAGGTCTGAATGCTGATAAGCGTTGAACCATAGCCCAGTTCTTTCAGGGTTCGGATAGTCAGGTGATGTTCGGTTTCCTGATAATCGCGAATACGCCCCGAATCAATCTGAGCTATGACTTCTATAACACCGTGAGCCTGCCAATGCAGCTCTTCTCTGGTCAGCTTCTCGGAGAGGATAGGTGAGGGAGTATAAATATCATCGTGCCGGATTATCTCAGCAATCTCGGCCACTCGAAACGAATGAGGCTGTGTTCTCTGCGCGGCAATCAGATACCAGTAACCCCGCTCGTTAATGAGTTGGTAAGGCTCCATCTGATGATAACGCCGATTATGAAAAGTCAGAGTCAGCGTATTTCGCTGATGAATCGCATCCGCAATCAAAACTAAGGTATCCCGAAAGCGAGCAGAATCCTCGACAGGAATATGGCGGAACAGTATGGATTGTGTCTTATGGTTCAGCGCCTGAGTAATTGTTTTCCTATCCGGAAACAGCTTATCAATCCCCATGTTCGATAGGGCATGAAGAGCTTTATGAGCTTTAGGGTTACGATGATCTAATTGCTTCAGGTAGTAATAGCCCTCTTCTCTTTCGATAGGCAAAAACGCCAAGCGATTGAAGTCCCGAAGTACCGTTCTCTCATGCACTCCGAATTCCTGCTCTAAGTCGATAAGGCTCAACTTCTCTCCCGCATACAACCGGGAAAGAATCTGACTCAATCGGTAGGCTAACTTCTCGCTCTTATTCATGACTCAATAATGTAGTGACTCACTGACAGGTGGTGTCAGCCCTCATTATTTCGTGGTCGCTAAGAATAAGTGACCGATTTTGTTATAGGTTTCATTGCCCAAGAAACCTAAGCCCTGCCTTTCTTCTTCAACATCATTTACCTGACTGACACAACCTGTCAGTCCTAATCATCATACTAATTAACAACCTTGCTCCTACGCTGAGCATCGTCATTATTCAAGGAAAAAACACAATGAAAAAATCAACCATCCTGCTAGGTCTAACGTGTCTATTCGCTACCACGTCATCATTCGCTGGCGGTACGTTCGGCGGTAATCCAGCCGACATTTCGAAGATAGAACAATCCTGGAATGGGAAAGCAGGTAAACAAGTTTACTCTCAGTCTGGCCCTCGCATTGAGTGGTATGCCGATGCCTGTGGAACCATGAATGGCAAAGTCATGGATGCGGCGAAATGCGGTCTAGATACCCCTAAAGGTAAAGCACAATAAGTTTCGTTGCGGAGCTTGGCTCAAGGTACATCGGTTTCGAATTGGACTCTCTAGGCCGAGGTATCAATGAGCTCCGCAACACCCCATTACTTCATCCAATAAACAATAAGGAGTCTGTATATGAAGATTAAATCAATCACAACCCTAGTTACAACCTGTCCGGCATGTGGTGAGCGTGCTTATGATGATGGTAGCTGTCAGGTGTGTGGTCACTCCCACTAAGCAGTGTTAAAAAAATTAGAGGACCATGTTCTTTACTGAGCATGGTCCTTTTTCATATATAAAAGAGGCAAACATGCAAAGCAGAACCTTTTCACAATCATCATCCCAATCCAAAAAGAACACAGGCATTCGTGCTGCTAAAGTCGGTGCTGCTATTGGAGCTAGGTATGGTCCATATGGGGTATTAATCGGTGGTATAGCTGGCTTCGTAATTGGTGTCGTCGCCGACGAGGTTATAAATGATTGACGGGCAAGCTAGGTGAGCAGGGGACAACCTCTGCTTTTTTTTAAAGGGTAATGAGGTCCCAAAGGTGGACGCATTTCCTTTATAAATGAATTATTAAGGAATGTCGTCCACTTTCGTTCACGTAGTGATTGGACTTGAATTTTTTGAGTTCTGGGTGTCTCCAAATTATTTTTGGACAAAAATGAGTTACCAACTATCGATCAATTACACTTAAACAAAGGCAGATCACCCCACCTAGTCGTGTACTGTGGTGTAAGCAGTTCTCGCCTCATCCCCCACTTTTCATCAATGCCTTGCGCGGCCATAAACACTGTATCCGAACCATATCGCCCATTCAGTTGATCAAATACCGACATCAGCTTGGTGTTATTAGGGACCGGGTTAAGCAAGTCAAATTGCTCATGTGTTCCATCCAATAAATCAAGCCCCTATCTTGCAATAACGCACACCGTTTTTAAAAAGCTGTTCTGCAGCATCACAAGCTACTTTAGTTAACTGCTGGGTATCTGCCGTGGAGTAGGCGAAACGATGTATAAATCGAAAGCTTTGCGGATGCTCATCAAAGGGCGAGTTACCAGCAAAGCACAAAAATACTTTACATAACGAACCTTGCTGCCGTGCTTTTCTTGCTGCGATTCCGGCATGTTTGCTGAGCGCTTGGCGTAGAGACTGAATATCAACGATCCTCTCCCCTACACTCCGCGTTGAATAGATTTGGTGTTTATCCGCACGAACTTGGTCCCACTTTTTACATACCTGGCCGTTCAGTTCGCGGATGGTACGTTCTACCTCAACATTGAAATTCTTCTTTACCAACTCTACTGTGTAGTTCGCGACGATGACATCTTGGTTCTCGACCTGGACATGGCGATCCACAATAAGCAAATCCCCATCAAAGATCCCCACGCCTTGCATCGATTCACCACATGCTCTTCCAATAAAGGTGGCACTAGGATGCTCAATGAGCAGCTCATCGAGATCAATAGGAAGCTGGGAGTATTCAGCCGCAGGTCTTTCAAACCCTGTGATACCAGCACTTGCAGAGATAGGAATGACGTTCATACACTCAAAGCATACTGTTTATATATACAGTATTTTTGGTTATTTTGCCGTGTTTAACAAGTCTCTTAGCCATCTCTTGCTCTAATCGACACACACGAACTACAGAACAAACCTCTGATCATATCCATTTTATGGCTATTTTTAGAACTTCCCTGATCTAATCATTGGATCAATTGGATAAAAACTCTTTATGACATCATATTTTCAGCTTCGAAGAAGCTATAAGGGAGCGGCTTATAAGGCCGCTAAATCTAAAACCGACATAAGGAATGTCTAATGAAGATTAAATTATTTTTTGTTCTGGTAGTTACAAGCATATTTTCGATTTGTACCTATGCAGCAACATCTATCACTTCTATCAGTGCTTGCAGCGACTTTTCGAAAATTGGTGATAACCCAAACGGTGACTATCAAATCACAACAAACCTCAATTGCGACCAAACCATTGAGCCTCTTGGTATCTTCAAGGGAACACTCGATGGGCAAGGACATAGCATTAGTGGCCTCCACGTAACAGGAACCGGAAATGTTGGGCTTTTTGCTCAACTCAGGGATGCAACGATTAGAAAGCTAACACTGAGAAATATCTCGGTAACAGGAACCAGCACAATTCAGAGTATTGGTGTAATTGCTGGGCGAGCTCACGATAGCCATGTAACCGAAGTGACCATTGAGAACAGCACTGTTACAGCACCTGTAAAAGTGATTCATGGAGCAGGAATGCTGGCGGGAAACATCGAAGATTCAACCGTTGACATGGTGACAGTGAGCAACTCAAACCTAACTGTTGCTCATACCAGCGCAGTGGGAATGTTATTCGGCCAAACCAAAGACAGCCAACTATCTGGGCTAACAAACAGCAACAATGTTCTTACCATTACCAGTGATAAACAAGAGTTTGTAGGTGGCATTGTGGGTAATGCGTATCGAAGCAGCCTCAAAAAAATCCATAGCAGCGACAATCGCATTTCCGCTCAAATCTTAGATAAGGGTAATGTAGGGTTATTGACTGGGCAATTAACCAAGGGCGGAACAATCATTAATGCAGAAATTCGTAGCGATGTTTTGGATGTACCTGTAGGTGATAACCAATTAAAAAAAGGGATTGCCGCTGGCTATATTTTGAAACCAACAGAAACAACCGCGACCTTATCTAACATCCAAACTTACGACATCGATGAAGCCCTGGATTGGTACAACCCAAGGCATGACACAGGCATTCTAACGGAGCAGATCATTAAGAACTAACCACGATAAAGGAGCACAATGTGCTCCTTTTTATTGATTAACCACGTGGGTGTGAACGAAAGTGGCTGCATACATACTCTAGAACGCCACGTTTCATTCGAGTATAAGCACACACATGCACATCTTTTTTGCGAGTTGTCATCGTGATTTACCTCTAAAATAAGTTAAAGAGAGATCTCGACCTATTGAGATAAACACTAAAAAACATTAATATTACGTTAACAATTCAGAGTAACATCAACGTTCTTCAGTGAGCTTGAGTTCTCTTGTGTAGAGCACCACGTAAAGCTACGCTAATAGCTTTGACATGGTTTATCTCACAGAAATAGCCCTGTAAGGAAATATTCTTACAGGGCTATTTTTCTTTACGAACCCCTTTGAATGGTTCGCCATCACTTTTCACATCCATGAATTTACCGGTTTCAGTATCACGCTTAACCCAATGCCCTGAAGGCGTTTGAGTTTGAGAACGACCTTTCACCATCCCATTTCTATGGCCATCACCGACCACGCCATTTTTTGCCATCTTATTCACCTATATGGTTATTAGTTTCTAAAGTTCCTATATCTTATGAAGGAACACGACAGTGATTAACTGCCGATAAATCAACCATACATCAAATCACCAAAACAAGTCAATAGCACGTATACAAAAGATCTTTGCTACAGTCTTTAAAAATCCGTCACACCATACTATTTTGATGAAATAACCAAGACTTCATGTTATTGTGACCAGCAGATAATTAGGAGAAATTTCCATGGCAATACAAAGCATGTTTGACCTACAAAAAGAAGAAAACAATGCTGATAGAATGGCTTACATCGATTTTAAACTTAGGTTCACTGGTTCAATAAATAGACTAGACCTAACTCATATGTTTGGGTTAAAAGAAGCAGCTGCATCAAAAATGATGAAAGCGTATTCAGAAATGCGACCAGGCAATATGGATTATGATAGAAGAGAAAGAGCTAACACGATCCTTAGAGAAACGTTTCACCCTTTACTTGATATCGATGCTGAAATAGCACTAGGCATGTTAGCTAATGGATTTAATAAAAATAAGTTATTAAATACCCCAGAGATCAGTTATTACCGCCTAGGTAGAATAAGAAATCAACTAAACATTCGCAATGTTGAAAGAATTACTCGAGCTATAAGCGGAGAATATTCCATTACATGTGCTTATATATCAAAAAGCAGTAAAGA
>NZ_CAWNJO010000084.1:0-16322 GCF_963874835.1 Vibrio sp. V12_P9A6T4
AATTTCCTAGGCATTACTCACCCGTCCGCCGCTCGCCACCCAAGGAACAAGTTCCTCTGTGCTGCCGCTCGACTTGCATGTGTTAGGCCTGCCGCCAGCGTTCAATCTGAGCCATGATCAAACTCTTCAATTAAAGTTTTGTTGGTCCTAAGACCGGCTCAATGAATACTGACTTCAAAACTGCTCTTACTCGAAAGTAAAAAGTAATTTTAAAGCTATTGTTGTTCCAACAGAACAACAATGAATTGACTGTGCCAAAATCAAGTAAACTTGATTCTGATTGGTCACTCAGTTCATTGATAAATCTTTTTTGATTATCATCAACGAGTGCCCACACAGATTGATAGGTTTATATTGTTAAAGAGCGTTCTTCTATGGCTTGCCGAGGCTTCCTTTGAAGAGGCGGCCATTCTAGCGAGATAATGACAAGTGTCAAACACTTTATTAAATTATTTCGCCTTACCGATTTGACCTACTGATTGGCTGGCTAATTGGGCTTGAACCCTTACTGGCTGTGCCGTTTCAGTGAGGTCGCATTATAGAGATCGCCGTCACGTTGGCAAGCGTTATTTTATAAAAATTGCAAAAATAGCGCTTAATCACCAAATTACTGCTCAAAGCCTTATTTATTCAATTTTACTAAGATCAAGTAAACATGTTACCCACAGAGTTATGCACATTGGCTGTAATTTTTATCTTTTCAAACGTAGAAAAAGCGCCTTCAGACGCTTTTTCCGTTTCACTCATTTCTTTTTTACACTATATAGAAGATTAAATACCTGCATCATCTCCTTAGTTATTCTCTTCATGAAGACCACACTCTCTTTTTAAGCCGAAGAAACGCGTTTCTTCTTCATTCATTCCCGGTTCCCATTTACGAGTGGTATGAGTGTCACCAACTGAAAGGTAACCTTGCTCCCACAATGGATGATACGGCAGGTGATTTTCTTGCAGATAATAATGTACATCTTTATTTGTCCAATCAATCACAGGTAGGAATTTAAACACACCATTTTGAATCGCTAAAATAGGTAATGTCGCCCGCGATTGTGATTGCTCTCGGCGTAGGCCAGAAAACCAAGTACCGATATTTAGTTCATCTAACGCTCTTCGCATCGGTTCTACTTTATTAAGGTGATTGTATTGTTCAATGCCAGTAACGCCTTGTTCCCAAAGTTTACCGTAACGCGCCTCCTGCCATGATGGACTTATCGTAGCGCTGAAGATATACAGATTGAGATTTAGGTGCTCCGTGAGCTGGTCAATAAATTGATATGTTTCAGGAAACAAATAGCCCGTATCCGTCAATACCACTTGTATATCGCTTTTTACGCTAGAAACCAGATGCAGCATCAATGCGGCTTGAATGCCAAAGCTAGAAGAAAGCGCATGGGTTCCTTCTAGATTCTCAATCGCCCACATCACTCGCTGCTGCGCTGTTAACGTTTCGAGATAAGCATTTAATGGGGCAAGGCGTAACGTTTGCTCTACTTTAGTTAGCGCCAATAACTCGGACAATTTAGGAACTACTGGTACTTCAAGCATAGAAATCTCTCTTAGAGATGATCACCTCTTCTATAATGCCGGTGCGAATGGTGAAATCGCCAAAACCCTCATTGGATTGACGCTCTAGCGCCCAGCGGCCGACTAGATGGTCAATTTCTTCTAGGATCTGTTTATCGGTAATGTTTTCTTTATACATTTTAGGCACACGTGTGCCCGCTCTATTGCCGCCAAGATGTAGGTTGTAGCGACCGGGAGCTTTACCAACTAAACCAATTTCAGCCAACATGGCTCGGCCACATCCGTTCGGACAACCTGTGACACGTAAGATAATGTTTTCTTCTTTAGGTAACGCATGTTTTTGTAGGATCGTCTCTACATCCGTTACAAATTGAGGGAGGAAACGTTCCGCCTCAGCCATAGCTAATGGACATGTAGGGAAAGAGACACACGCCATCGAATTTTTACGTTGCTCACTCACATTGTCATTGATCAAACCATGCTGACGCGCAATCTGCTCAATCGTAGCTTTTTGTACAGCAGGTACTCCCGCTACGATGAGGTTTTGATTGGCCGTCATACGAAAATCACCTTGGTGGATTTTAGCAATTTCTGCCACACCACTCTTTAGCGGTTTATCAGGGAAATCGAGTAAACGACCATTTTCGATGAAAAGTGTTAAATGATGCTTACCATCGATGCCTTCAATCCACCCAATCCGATCACCACGTTCTGTGAGCTCGTAAGGGCGGCTGACCGCAAACTCAATACCAGCACGCTTTTCAACTTCGGCTTTGAACACATCGACGCCCACTCTATCGAGTGTGTATTTAGTTTTTGCATTTTTACGATTAGACCGGTTTCCCCAATCACGCTGAGTCGTAACCACAGCGGCGGCGACTTCTAAGGTTTTATCCAAAGGAATAAATCCGAAATCATCAGCACGACGCGGGTAAGTAGAAGTATCACCGTGCGTCATGGCTAGGCCGCCACCCACCAGCACATTAAAACCAACTAACCGACCTTGTTCGGCAATCGCAACAAAGTTTAAATCGTTGGCATGTACATCCACATCGTTTTGGGGCGGAATAACCACTGTCGTTTTGAACTTACGCGGTAAGTAGTTATTACCTAAAATCGGCTCTTCATCTGTAGTTTCTAGTTTTTCACCATCCAACCAAATTTCGGCATAAGCGCGCGTTTTAGGTAACAGATGTTCCGAAATCTTCTTCGCCCATTCGTAAGCTTCCTGATGCAGTTCAGACTCCACAGGATTGGACGTACACAGTACGTTACGGTTCACATCACCCGCGGTGGCAATCGAATCAATACCAATGCTGTTTAACGTTTGATGCATCAATTTAATGTTAGGCTTCAATACCCCGTGAAACTGAAAGGTTTGGCGAGTGGTTAAACGAATGCTGCCATATAGGCTGTGCTCAGTTGCAAATTTATCTATCGCTAGCCATTGTTTCGGCGTGATGATCCCGCCAGGCATGCGCGCACGTAACATCACATTGTGCAGAGGTTCTAACTTTTGTTTTGCACGTTCGTTACGAATATCGCGATCGTCTTGTTGATACATGCCATGAAAGCGAATCAACTGAAAGTTGTCAGCACTAAAGCCACCAGTGATGCGATCTTGCAGATCTTGCTCGATCGTCCCACGTAAAAAGTGACTTTCACGTTTCAAGCGCTCGTTATCTGACAATGGGCCTAGCTCTTGTCCTAATACTTCTTGATGATTAGATTGTTGTTTGGTGCTCATTAGTACACATCCCTTTGATAACGTTTTGCTTTGCGCAGATCGTTGATATATGTCTCTGCCTGTTCACGTGATAACCCACCTTGCTGCTGTGCAATAACAATTAGTGCATCATGCACATCTTTCGCCATGTGCGTTGCATCACCACAGACATAAAGATACGCACCGTTTTGAATCCATTGCCAGACCAGTTCGGATTGTTCAAGTAATCGATGCTGAACGTAGACTTTCTCATGCTGATCACGGCTAAACGCCACATCTAGACGACTCAGCACACCGGATTTCAGATATTTTTGCCACTCAACTTGATAGAGAAAATCTTGAGTAAATGTACGATCACCAAAAAACAGCCAGTTTTTTCCTTTTGCTTCACGGTTATCACGCTCTTGAATAAAGCTACGAAATGGCGCAATTCCGGTGCCAGGACCAATCATGATAATAGGCTCGTTATCATCTTGCGGTAGTTTGAAATTATTATTGTGTTCAATGAAAACCTTTACCTTGTCGCCCTCTTCTAAGCGCTGGCCAAGGTAACTGGACGCTCCCCCAAAACGGTGCTCATCTTGGTGTGTATACTGAACAATGCTGACTGTAAGATGCACTTCATCTTCAACTTCGCTTTGACTTGATGCGATAGAATAAAGACGCGGCGTTAAACGACGTAATAAAGAGAGTAGCGCTTGGGCCGTCAGTTTAGTTTGCTTCTCTCGCAGTACATCAATCACTTGATGATGGCTCGCATACAATCTGAGCTTCTCTTTATCCTCCACCAGCTCAAGCAGTTTCGTACAACCAGATAACTCAGCAAACTTGGTCACCATCTGAGGATTTGCAGCCGTAATTTCATATTTATGCATTAAAGCACTATGGATGGATAAACTTTCGCCATCGACCTCAACACTTTCGACACCCGATAGCCCAGTCGCAGATAACACGGCATTGACTAACTCTGTATCGTTTTCATACCATACTCCAAGCGCATCCCCAGACTGATACGTTATACCTGACTCACCCAAGTCAATTTCAATGTGGCGCACCTCTTTTCCTGAATCTCGCCCAGTAATTTTTTGACTCGTCAGTAAAGTCGCACTGTAAGGATTTTGCTTACTGTATTGAGATAGATGACTCGTGGTTTGACTCACGGGTAATTGCACAACTTGCGCAGGCGTACTTGCAAAAGCTTCTTTTACCACTGCTAATGCTTTGGCTTTCCACTCGGCGGCTTGATGTTCGTAATCAACGTCGCAATCCACTCGCTCAATAAAACGTTTGGCACCAAGCTGCTCTAAAAATGCATCAAAATCTTTACCCGTTTGGCAGAAAAATTCATAACTGGAGTCACCTAAGCCAATCACACCATATTGCAAGTGAGGTAATTTCGGCGCTTTCTTGGATTGTAAAAATTCATGCAGCGCTAATGCATTGTCAGGGGCTTCGCCCTCGCCATTGGTCGATGCAACAAAAATAACATGCGTTTCTTTCGCAAGATCTTTGCCTTTGTAATCACTCGCATCGAATAATTGAACCGCGATACCGGCAGCCTGAGCTTCTCTTTCCAATCCTTCAGCAAGGCCTTTTGCATTGCCTGTTTGAGAAGCGAAAATAATGGTTAATTGAGTCGCAGGCTCCGTTGATACTAAAGTGGCTGCTTGTGAGCTGGAAGTAGAAATGCTTGATGCTTGAGACTGACTGAGGCCCCAAAAATATCCGCTAACCCAAGCAAGCTGCTGCGGGGAAAGTTCTGAAATAGTACGCTGCAATCCGTTCAGTTGCGCGTCATTGAGTGGGCTAGCTAAACTGGCTAGCTCTTGGGGTATGGTATTTCCTGAAGACATGGTCACGACTTCCCTATTCATTGCGTGACAATAGATTAACCACTCTCTTTAATAACAAGAAAGAATAGATAAGTATGTTTTATAACTTTTTGGAAGTAGGCATTACGCTTAATTCTCTCATTTAGACTCGACTCGAACTTGCTTAAAACCCACCTCCATAGCCGATTTAGAGGCAAGATCCAGATCGGTATACTGGCATTCGTCACCCTGAGAATCGGTTAATAGCACGAACCCACCACGGCAATGCCGAAACTCGACTATCCAATGCCCTTCTTGGAAAGAAGGTTCAATAATGGCTTCGATAAGCTTGTTCTCACGATACAAGTCCCTTAACTCGGTAATCGTCATCACCACACCATTTTCACATTATTCACTCGTGAATTAAGCATGGTACATTTTGCTTATTCTGCTAAGAAATTGCGCAATAATATAATTATCAGTTATAAAAAACGCCACCTTGCAGAGGTGGCGTTTTATGGAAAATGCATTTAGCGCGTAAGTATCGAATCGATACTTAAAATTGAAATTCAGCCCCTAAGAACCAACCATCAACAAAGACAAATGAGTTTTTCGTTTTTGGGTCAAGTTCGGTGAATTCAAGATCAATCACACGATAGCCGCCACGCAATGCGACATTGCCAGCACGAATAGGTATGGAATACTGCAAACCCGCTAGTACATCTGCGCTTTTAATTCCGCCACTATCACCAAAATCAAACTGCCCAATCACATCAACTTGGGTATTGGGAATTTTAATTGTGGCATAGGCATACCAGTTAAAAGTCGTCTTATCAAAACTGTACTTCAAGCTATCTGGTGCTTGATACTGAGAACCACTATATTGAGTGAATGTAACACCCGCATCGAACGACATTAACTGTCGCTCTAACAGATTGTAATACAAGGTATAGTCGTACTTATCAAAGGATGCATAATCCGCCTCAAGCGTAGTATAACGAATACTCGCATTGGGCAAATAAGGTAGCTGATGCTCAAAAGCAACGTGGATTGAAGGTGTCTTCACATCATCACGACGAGTATTGTCGATTTTAGTGCTGCCCCACCACATGTCAGCGCCAACTTCTCCACGATAAAATGATTCTGCTTGAACCGATGCGGTTGACATCATCATTGCCACACTGACCAACGCTAACCAAATTGGTTTATTCATCCCTATTGCTCCCTATTTATTCGCTACTAATTCATGTTCTTAATTGAACGCGATAGTAGCATATTCCTGAAGTGAGTTAACGTTTCGTTGACTGCCACATTAGCGAGGGGTGTACACCACATGACGGAAGAACCAGACCCCCAAAACAATCACAATGATCCAAGGTAGTAGCTTAAACATCACTCCAATCATGCCTAGTAATGCCAATACTATAAAGCCCATGACCGTCGCAATAAACACAGTCGCCAAAGTGATGCCTGTCGCCAATAAAGTTGCAATAAAAACCAATAAGAAAATAAGTTCAAACATGATGTTTTCCTCCGTTTCTCTTACCATTAGCAGATATCGAGCCAACTTGTCATTACCACCTCTGATTTCAAGTCAAGACTAAAAAATCACAGTTTCTTGGCCAATCAAGCACTTGAAAAGCAATATTTATTTCAATAAAAAAAGCCAAATAACACCGAGTCATTTAGCCTTTCTATTGTTGGTAAAAATCACCACTTAAGTTGGTAATTTTTACACATTCAACTCTTTCGGAATTTTTGCTAATGCCGCTTGCACGACTTCAATTCCCGCACCTGGCTTATGCGCATTCTCACTGATATAACGTCGCCATTGACGAGCACCTGCCATATTTTGGAACATACCTAACATATGGCGGGTAATATGGCCAAGGTAAGACCCCTGAGCTAATTGACGTTCAATATAAGGAAACATCTCTTCAATAATTTGAGAACGTTTTTTAATCGGCGTATCCATACCAAAAATGGTCTGATCCACTTCCGCCAACAAATAAGGGCTTTGATAAGCTTCCCGTCCAATCATTACGCCGTCAAGATGCTGTAAATGCTCACTGACTTCAGCTAAGGTTTTGACACCGCCATTCACAGCAATGACTAAATGTGGGAAATCTTTTTTCAGCTGATATGCCCGTGAGTAATCTAACGGCGGTATTTCACGGTTCTCTTTTGGGCTCAAACCACTAAGCCACGCCTTACGCGCATGAATAGTAAACTGTTCACAGCCCCCTTTCTCTGATACCAATGAAATAAAATCAGTCAAAAATTCATAAGAATCCATGTCATCAATACCAATGCGCGTCTTCACGGTTACCGGAATATCAACTACTGATTTCATCGCTGCAACGCAATCCGCCACCAGTTGCGGCTCAGCCATTAAACAAGCACCAAAACGACCATTCTGGACGCGATCAGACGGACAACCCACATTGAGGTTGATTTCATCGTACCCGTACTGCTGGGCAAGTTTGGCACAATGAGCAAGGTCTTGAGGATTCGAACCACCCAATTGTAACGCTACTGGGTGTTCCTCCTCGTTGTAAGCCAAGAAGTCCCCTTTACCATGAATGATCGCGCCTGTCGTAACCATCTCGGTGTACAGTAACGTTTGCGAGGACAGCAAGCGATGAAAGTATCGGCAGTGGCGATCTGTCCAATCGAGCATGGGTGCTACTGATAGCCTACAAGGGTGAGTCATGATTTAGATATCCCAATTCAGTCAGTTTCAATGGCTAAACTTACAGCCAAAAACAAAGTTTGGCATTGTAATCGCTTCGAGTTTATAGCGCCAACAGTTCTTCTTCTGTATCGTTTTGCATCGATATAAGGTAATTTAAGTACTATTTTCGTTGCAAACAACGATCACATCGCTAACTAACTCCAGAAAATGTTGTAGGCTACAAGGCTATTAATCTGGAAATAGTATATTATTATTAAAGTCCAATGGTTATGGTGATGAATTTGGACCACAAGCTAACGAAACAAATAGAAGAACTATGCGCAGCGAGAGGAGTACGACTAACTTCTCAACGAAAGAGAGTGTTTGAACTGATTTGTTCAAGCAAAAAAGCATCCAGTGCTTATGAATTGCTTGAAGATTTAAAGCAAAGCGAGCCCCAAGCTAAACCACCAACGGTGTATCGTGCTCTGGACTTTTTGTTAGAACAAGGCTTTATTCATAGAGTGGAGTCAACAAATAGCTTTATTTCATGTTGCTCTTGTAATGCTAATAAGCATTTCTCACACCTATTAATTTGTGACAAATGTGGCAATGTTATTGAACTTCAAGATGATAGTCTGATAGCCTTGCTAGCAAGCAACGCTGAGAAACACGGTTTTAACATCGTTAATCACGTTATTGAATCTCATGGTGTTTGCCAAACGTGTTCCTCAAGTCTGAAAGTATAAAAACAGTAGAAGAAGGTTATGCGCGCTGAATTTGTAAACCCGTTTTTAGCTTCTTTAATGAACGTGTTAAAAACGATGGCTTCATTAGAGTTGAAGCCACAGAAACCTCGTGTAAAGAAAGATGAGATTGCCCGTGGTGATGTCTCTGGCTTGATTGGTATGGTTGGTAGTCAAAGCCGCGGTTCCATGTCTATTACTTTTGATGAAAGTCTAGCATTGGAAATCATGCAAAATATGTTAGGTGAACGCCCCAACGGTCTCAATGAAGAAGTGACAGATATGGTCGGCGAAATCACCAACATGGTGACAGGCGGAGCTAAACGTATTCTTGCCGAGAGTGGTTTTGACTTTGATATGGCAACTCCGGTTGTTGTCTCAGGAAAAGGCCACACGATTCGTCATAAATGCGAAGGTGCAATTATTATCATGCCGTTTACCTCTCAGTGGGGTAACGCTTTTATCGAAATCTGTTTCGAGTAAGCTCTTTCATTAAAGAAAAAAAGGTTGATACCGTTAAGTATCAACCTTTTTTATTTGGATAAAACCTTACTCACATCCAAGTAAGGTTTTGACGCATTACGCTTTAAATGTCTTAAACGCGTTAATCAAACCATTGGTTGAGCTGTCGTGTGAACTCACTTGAGCATCGTCGGCTAACTCAGGCAGAATTTGGTTTGCTAACTGCTTACCAAGCTCAACGCCCCATTGATCGAAACTGAAGATATTCCAAATAACACCCTGTACGAAAATTTTATGCTCGTACATCGCAATCAGGTTGCCCAAAGTGCGTGGCGTGATCTGCTTAACTAAGATTGAGTTGGTTGGGCGGTTTCCTTCAAACACTTTAAATGGTGCGATTGCCGCCATTTCTTGTGCTGATTTGCCCGCCGCTTTTAGCTCAGCTTCAACGGTTTGCTGCGTTTTTCCAAACGCTAACGCTTCTGTTTGAGCAAAAAAGTTCGACATCAATTTTTGGTGATGATCACCCGCTGGGTTATGGCTGAGCGCTGGCGCAATAAAATCACACGGGATTAATTTTGTTCCCTGGTGGATCAATTGATAAAAGGCGTGTTGACCATTAGTACCGGGCTCACCCCAAATGATTGGACCCGTTTGGTAAGTTACCGCTTGACCGTTACGATCTACGTATTTACCGTTTGATTCCATATTGCCCTGTTGGAAATAAGCGGCAAAGCGATGTAAGTATTGGTCATAAGGCAGAATCGCTTCTGATTCGGCGCCGTGGAAGTTGTTATACCAAATACCAATCAAGGCTAGGATCACAGGAATATTTTGCTCAAAAGGTGTCGCCACAAAATGTTGATCCATCTCATGCGCGCCGGACAGCAGTTCCACAAAGTTGTCATAGCCTACAGCCAATACAATGGATAGACCAATTGCTGACCATAGTGAGTAGCGTCCACCGACCCAATCCCAAAATTCGAACATGTTGTCTGTATCAATACCAAACTCAGCGACTGATTTCGCATTAGTCGACAGCGCTGCAAAGTGTTTTGCAACATGAGTTTCATCGCCTGCTTCCGCTAAGAACCAATCACGAGCCGTATGTGCATTGGTCATGGTTTCTTGGGTAGTAAACGTCTTTGAAGCCACTAAAAATAGCGTGGTTTCTGGATTGACTTTTTTCAACGTTTCAACGATGTGTGTTCCATCAACGTTAGAAACGAAATGAAGATTAAGATGATTCTTATACGGCGCAAGTGCTTCTGTGACCATGTATGGGCCAAGGTCTGAACCACCAATACCAATGTTGACAATATCGGTAATCGCTTTACCAGTGTAACCTTTCCATTCACCAGAAATCACTCGTTCAGAAAACGATTTCATCTTCTCAAGTACCGCATTCACGGCTGGCATCACATCTTCACCATCAACCATGACCGGTGTGTTACTGCGGTTGCGTAACGCAGTGTGCAGTACGGCACGGCCTTCAGTTTGGTTGATCGCGCAGCCTTGCAGCATAGCGTCGATGGCTGACTTTAGTTCAGTCTCATTCGCCAATGCTTGTAAATGTTGTAAGGTCTCTTCGTTGATCAAATTTTTTGAGTAATCAACAAGAATATCTGAACCAAAACGAGTCGAGAATTTATCGAAACGTTGTGCATCTTGTGCAAAAAGCGATTTAAGGTCCATATCTTGCGCTGATTCAAAATGCGCAGTCAGTGCTTTCCAAGCGTTGGTTTGCGTTGGATTGATATTTTTCAACATGGTATCTATCCCGATGTGACAGTAGGTTTTATTCCTATCATTCCTAAACTCTGTTTCAAAATGATGGAATCCCCGATTGAGCAAAAAAAGAAAATGGTATCGACTGCCTATATTTGGAAGGCAACACGTCGTTATTCGTTTTGTGAGCGCCATTATGACGCAGCTTACCCGCTCTCATATTGAGTTAGGTCAGGTAAACCTAATGGGTGCATACTCTGGCTTTATTGATACGACATCTCAACACGAGAAGTGAGTTTCGTCACTAACTCGTAAGCGATCGTGCCGATGTGAGAGGCCACTTCTTCTGCTGGTAGCTCTTTTCCCCATAAAATAACCTCATCGCCCACCTTATCGCAGGCTTGTGGACCGAGATCGACCGTAAGCATATCCATTGAAACTCGCCCTGCAATCGGCACTTTACGCCCATTGACAACAACCGGAGTTCCATTGGGTGCAGTGCGAGGATAACCATCGCCATAGCCAATTGCGATAACACCAACCTTAGTGTCACGTAAGCTTGTCCAAGTGGCACCGTAGCCGACACTCTCTCCCGCTTTAACATCACGCACTGCGATCAAGTGAGATTTTAATGTCATTACAGGTTGATAGCCCAGCGCTTGCGCCGAGTTATCATCAAAAGGAGAAACGCCATACATAATAATACCTGGGCGAACCCACTCTAACTGGCTGTGCTTCCAAGCTAATAAACCAGCGGAGGCAGCAAGTGATCTTTCACCCTCATGACCTTTTGTCATTGCTAAAAATAGCTCAATTTGCTCAGAAGTCGTTGATTTATCGAGTTCATCGGCACAACCAAAATGACTCATATAACGCAATGGCTTCACTACGTTTTTACACGCTTGCAAACGTTCTAAAAAATCGGGGTATTGTTCTGGGCGCACACCTAAACGATGCATTCCGCTATCGATTTTCAACCAAACATTGACTGGGACATCTAATTGAGCTTGCTCTAAGGCGACTAACTGCTCCTCACAGTGAACAACGGTTTGAATGTTATTGGTCACCAATACAGCAAGATCCATCGGGGAATAAAAACCTTCAAGCAACAAGATAGGTTTTACAACACCGCTCGCTCTCAGTTGCAGTGCTTCTTCAATGCGCGCCACGCCAAATGCATCCGCGCCCAGTGCATGTTTCGCAACATGCCGAAGCCCATGACCATAACCATTTGCTTTGACCACAGCCATAATTTTACTGTTTGGTGCCTGCTGTTTTACTCGCTGTAGGTTGTGCTTTAACGCATCGAGATCGATGCAGGCGGTTGCCGCTTTCATGTAGCTCATCAAATTACTCATCGTCAAATGCAGGGCCTGCATAGTTGTCAAAACGAGAATACTGCCCTTGGAAGGTCAACCGGACAGACCCAATCGGGCCGTTACGTTGCTTGCCTATAATAATCTCTGCGATACCCTTTAACGAACTATCAGGGTGATACACCTCGTCGCGATAGATGAACATGATCAAATCGGCATCTTGTTCTATCGAACCGGATTCACGCAAGTCAGAGTTGACTGGGCGTTTATCAGCGCGCTGCTCCAACGAACGGTTAAGCTGCGATAAAGCCACCACGGGCACATTCAATTCTTTAGCCAGTGCTTTTAACGAGCGAGAGATCTCCGCAATTTCTAAAGTACGGTTATCCGATTGCGAAGGAACTCGCATCAACTGCAAGTAGTCGACCATGATGAGCGACAAGCCGCCATGCTCGCGCGCAATACGACGAGCTCTAGAACGAACCTCGGTAGGCGTTAGGCCTGAGCTATCATCTATGTACATATTTTTCTTTTCCATGAGAATACCCATGGTAGATGAAATTCGTGCCCAATCCTCATCATCCAGCTGCCCAGTACGAATTTTGGTTTGATCAACGCGAGAAAGCGATGCCAACATACGCATCATGATTTGTTCAGCCGGCATCTCAAGAGAGAAGATAAGAACCGGTTTTTCTTGCTCCATGGCCGCGTTTTCACACAAGTTCATGGCAAACGTCGTTTTACCCATAGAAGGGCGAGCAGCTACAATGATCAAATCAGAACCTTGTAAACCAGCCGTTTTCTTATTGAGATCAGCAAACCCCGTATTCACGCCCGTGACACCATCTTGTGGTGTTTTATACAGCAGTTCAATACGCTCTAAAGTTCTTTCTAAAATCGAATCGACATTCTGCGGGCCTTCATTTTCGCTGGTACGCTCCTCAGCAATGGCGAACACTTTACTTTCAGCCAGATCGAGCAAATCTTCCGAACTGCGCCCTTGCGGATCATAACCTGCATCCGCAATCTCATTGGCAACACCGATGAGGTTACGCACCAATGCTCGTTCCGCTACGATTTCAGCATAAGCATTAATGTTAGCCGCACTGGGCGTATTTTTCGCCAAATCCGCTAAATAGGCAAAACCGCCGACATCTTCCAGCTGTTCGCGACGCTCAAGATACTCAGATAATGTAATAAGATCGAGCGGCTTACTGGCTTCCAAAATCGATTTAGCTGCATCAAAAATTAAACGATGCGCACGGCTATAGAAGTCTTTGCTGACCACACGCTCAGCCACCGTATCCCAACGTTCGTTATCCAATAGCAAGCCTCCAATCACTGATTGCTCAGCTTCGATCGAATGTGGAGGAACTTTAATTGCGTCGACTTGTGCGTCAAACGGTTTACGATTTCGTTGATCTGTTCGTGGTGCAGCCATGACTTCGCTCAATACTATCTAATGACCGACCATTATAGCCAGAATAGATCATTTGTAATTATGTAAACGAAACTTTGTGTTTATCTCGTAGAGAATTAACCTCATGCTGACCAAACAGAACCGCCCTACACCTACTATTTCGCCCACTATTTTTATTCACTTTAGGGGTGCTTCGTGTCCAAAATTTGGTTTCTTAGTTTTAGCCTGTTCGCGATGAGTGCAGCTTATGCTAATGAGGATCTTAAAAACGATACGGAAATCGAAGTTCCTTCTCCTTGGAATAGCCAAGTCGAATTAGGTTACCAAGCCCACTCAGGTAATACTGATTCAGAGTCATTGAATTCACGAGTCAAGACAGAATACATAACAGGTCGCCATCGAACCAATGGTGAGTGGAAATTGTATCGTCTTGATAAAAATGGAAAAGAGAATAAGCGGCAGGCAAACTATTCGCTGCAAAGTGACTATAAGTTAGCTTCAAAAGCCTATCTATACGCAAACTTTAACGGTGTTGATTCGAAATACAGCGCCTATTTCAAAGACTATACGCTATCTGGTGGAATGGGTTACCAATTGATGAATACCGACATATTGCTATTAGAGATTGAAATAGGGCCCGGTTTTCGTTACCAAAAACCCAACCTAGATGAGATATCAAGTACAGATATTGTATTTGCAAATACAGTCGAAGAAGTCATATTTCGTGGTAACTTAAAAGGTGTTTGGGCAACTTTCGATAATTTAACCATCTCCTCTGAACTGACTCTTGTCGCAGGAGAAAGTAATATCAGAACCGATAGCGAACTCATTTTAACCAATCACATTACTGATTCGATTGCGTTGAAAGTGAACTTGTCTCGCCAATACCACGATAAGGTTCCAGCAGGACTAAGTAAAGCCGATAGCGTCACTTCATTTAGTTTACAGTTTCGTTTCTAGGTAGTTTGAAGATAAAAAAAAAACACCAGCCAAGGCTGGTGTTTTCAATTCATCCGAAGACTGAAATTATTCAGCAACGATTTGAATTTTCGCAGTTGCAAACACTTCTGAGTGAAGTTGGATGCTCACTTCGAAAGAACCTACGTTACGTAGAGCACCTTCAGGTAGACGAACTTCGCTCTTAGATACTGCAACACCTGCCGCTGTAATAGCGTCAGCGATATCACGAGTACCAATAGAACCAAATAGTTTACCTTCATCGCCTGCTTTAGAAGTAATAACAACAGCTTCAAGAGCGTTAACTTGTTCAGCACGAGCTTGAGATGCAACAAGTTGCTCAGCAACTTTAGCTTCAAGTTCAGCACGACGAGTTTCAAACATTTCAACGTTAGATTTAGTTGCCATTACAGCCTTACCTTGTGGGATAAGGAAGTTACGAGCATAACCAGATTTCACGCTTACAGTGTCACCAAGGCTGCCTAGGTTACCGATTTTATCAAGTAGAATAACTTGCATTGATTAATCCTCTTTCTTAATAAACGGTGCCAATTACTGATGTTTATCAGTGTATGGCAATAGAGCTAGGTAGCGAGAACGCTTGATTGCACGAGCTAGCTGACGTTGGTATTTAGCGCTAGTACCAGTGATACGGCTAGGTACGATTTTACCAGCTTCAGTTATGTAGTTTTTAAGAGTTGCTACATCTTTGTAATCAATCTCTTGTACGCCTTCTGCAGTGAAACGGCAGAATTTACGACGACGGAAGAAACGAGCCATGGGCTATCTCCTGATCTTAAATTTGAGTAATGTGGTCGGCATGTAGCACCAATTTACCTACGCCATTATGGCTAGTTTGGTAAGCGACAAAGCCACTTACGGTTATGGTGCTGCCTTGTACTAAGTGTTGAGTGAGATTCGTTGACCTCTGCCCACTGACGACTACCGGCATACGACAATAGACTTGTCTCGGTAAATCAGCTTCTATCACTGTTGAGCGATGTTCAAGCCAGAAACGGCAATGTTCAATACCCGCAGGACTTTGGCTTCGAATGGGAGGTTTTGCGACAGTGCCACTCAACTCCATCCGATTGGTCATCAAATCAATTACTCAGCGTCTGCATCGAAACGAGTTTCATCACGCTTAGAACGCTCTTCTTTAGCTTTCAGCATGATTGATGGCTCGGTGATAGCAGCTTTAGTACGCATGATCATGTTACGTAGAACTGCATCGTTAAAACGGAAAGCAGTTTCTAGCTCATCAATCACAGCTTGGTCAGCTTCAACGTTCATAAGAACGTAGTGAGCTTTGTGAAGCTTGTTGATTGGGTAAGCCATTTGACGACGACCCCAATCTTCTAGACGGTGGATAGTACCGCCAGTTTCAGTGATAGAACCAGTGTAACGCTCGATCATGCCAGCAACTTGCTCGCTTTGATCTGGGTGCACCATGAATACGATTTCATAATGACGCATCGGTTGCTCCTTACGGATTATTCAGCTTCCAGGTTTGGCTCGGTCGTCCATAGGAAGCAAGGAACGAAAAAAAAAGACCGAGAATTAAGGACGGCAAATAGTACAGAAACGAAGCAGGATTAGCAAGGGAAATGTACTAAGGGTCACATCAAACAAAAAGGGAAGCCTAAGCTTCCCTTTTTAATGCAGTGTGTGCATAAATTATCGAAAATTAAGCGATAACTTTAGCAACAACACCAGCACCTACTGTACGACCGCCTTCACGGATCGCGAAACGTAAACCTTCATCCATCGCGATTGGAGCGATTAGCTCTACAACCATTTGGATGTTGTCACCTGGCATTACCATCTCTACGCCTTCTGGTAGAGAGATATCGCCTGTTACGTCCGTTGTACGGAAGTAGAACTGTGGACGGTAGCCTTTGAAGAACGGTGTATGACGGCCGCCTTCATCTTTAGACAATACATACACTTCTGACTCG
>NZ_CAWNJO010000085.1:0-14680 GCF_963874835.1 Vibrio sp. V12_P9A6T4
CAACCAGAGGCATCACCCATTCCTGAGCGACTTTAAACACTAAAAATCAATAACCCCAAAACCCAAGAAAAACATAACTTATTGTATTTTATAGAAATTAAATACAATAAGCTTTTATTAGGCCGTATTCGACAGGTATTATCTGACCGTAAAAACGCCACGACTCATCAGTGTAATGATTAAAATAACTACAGAAAATCCTTAAAGCAGTTTAATCAGAGCCACGCACTAATTTTCAAACCAAAAGAAACAACAGGAATATTACAAACCTGCTTTCAGTATAAAAACCCATAAAGCAGGCTGTAAGCGCTACTGAATCACGCTTTACATTTTTTGAGACGGTGGCTCGATATCAAACAGGAAGAATCCGAGAGCAAGAAAGAGTTTTGGTAGGGAAATTGATTAAAAATTTAAACTGGCCTTAACCTCTCATTGACACTACCTCAACTCGTTTTTGTCACTCTGTACACCACCAATAAAGGTGATAACAAAAAGAGGATGGACTATGGTGTTTAGCGAAGAGGATCGCCAAGCCTTATACAATGTATGGATGTCACAAAAGGCTAAAATGCATTTGACTCAGATGGAGATGGCTAAGCGACTTAACCTTACTCAACTTGAGTTCTCACATCTTTTACGAGGGGATAGCTCTTTATCGATGACGTTTATCAGTCAATTCTGTCGTCATCTACATATTGAGCCGCACAGGGTACTACCGAGTTTGAAACAGACCGCCACCAGCGAGGTAAAAGCGATCTGTTTAAAAAACCGAATAAGTGTTGATGGTGATATCCAGCATGTTTCTATAGAAGGTAATCAGGTGATCATTGAATACATTCATTATGCCTAATTATTGCGCTACAGCGACTTGTTCTTGCACTAACGGCTCAGAGCGGTAATTCTCACCGGCTAAAATATCGTAATGAATCACGGTGTCATTATTGAATTTCGAGAAATCATAATAAGCGCTGTAGGCGTTGAATTCTTGATCTTGACTTTTTCTCTTACCATCAATGTAGTAATAACAACCAAAACCATTTGTCCATTGATTGAACTTTTCAGAGTAATATGCGCCACAATCCTTTGCGACAATTGATAAATCAGGCTCAATTGCTCGATTATAATATTCTTTTCCTGCCTGTGAAACGCGCAACTGAGCAAAGCCAGCACTGCCAAATGAGTTATAAGCCTGAATAGAAAAATCTCTTAATTCCACTATACAATTTTGTGAATTTTTATACGTTTTAAAAGGGATCCTAAATTCATAGTTTGAATCATCTTTAGCAAAATCATGCGTAATTTTCTGGCTTATCTTTCCTCCTTTATGGGCTTTTTGACCAAATAAATCGTAGGAATAAGCCTCACACTCATCTCCTGTCACCCAAAAATGAGTCCAAACTTCTAAATAAGCATCTATAGGCTTTTTGCCTGATATAGTAATATAGGACTCATCAGGTTCATCGCCCCAAATATTCGGTTGAGAAGTCTGGTAATAATCATACCCAAGAAAAAACAATGCGATAAATAGTACAACAATTGATATTCGCTTTTTCATTGTGAGGTTATTCAATAACTTCATTGTAGCTGTTCCTTAATTTCATCAGGTAATGTTTTCTGCGCTATTAATAGTTTTGCTAAAGGTAAACGCTCAGGGTCAGAGACTATCTGCTTGAGCTCTCCTCTTATTTTATTGCGATTCTCTATTAGTTTATTTATAGAATTCATCTCATTCATCAAACGTCCGATGCTCAACGCTGGTGTAGCATTTCCTAAAGATTCAGCCCAAGTTTGTTTAACGGTGAGATAATTTCCCTGTAAAGTAGCAATTTCTTGGTCGAGAGCTGATATTGCTTGTTGGTAATGCACCATTAAACTTTCATTACTTAAAGAATACATTTGTTGCCACAAATTAGGGATATAATATTCCATTCCATGTTCTGCAATTGAAGCATCGGACAAGCTATTTACCAAAGTAACAGAATCATTGCTGGCTAATTTTGCCAGATCTAGCATAGTGATTTGTGTTTGCCTTGGCGTCAGTAAAATCTGGTCAGAATCATTATAAGTTAATAACTGCGATAAATGACCATGGTGGAGATAATTATCATCGTCGTTATCGGTGAGCATTTTCTTAATCAATGTTATACCACTACTAAATACATCCCATTTATCGAGTCCCTCTGTAAGATCGGTATTTGCCCATATCATGGGGATTTGAGCAACTAAATCGTGGTTATTAACATGACGATAATGCTGAATATCTTGGTAGCGAATAACAAAACTGCGCGTTCCCGTACGTGGCATTCCATATGTATATAAACGCAATACTGAAGGATGATAACGATCTTTAATCAGTGCACTTAGTAACAATGCACCAGCACCACCTAAACTATGACCACAGAGATAAAATCGTTTAGTAGAGTGATTTTTTAAAATATCATCAGCTAGTAGTGTATTTTTCCACAACGCCATCGAATATTGATAAAACCCTCGATGGACATACGTTCCACCAAACTCTTCGGGGGCGATTTGAGCGGCATCAAGGTCCGTTATAATAAGGTCTTTCATTCCTGGTGAATCGGTAGCACTTTCTACCTTATCCGCAATCACAGCCGCCATACCTGAAGCCGCTTTTATAATTTTAAATTTAGTGTTATTAACAGGTGGCTTCTTACTCTGGAAATAAGGCTCTGTACCTCTCACACCTATAATCGCCAATTCATCGTTAAAGATGATGTAACCTTCACTGCCGACATCATCCTCGGCATAATATTGAGCACTTAAAGCTCTGCTGTATGGTATTTCTTCTAGTAGCCATTTCGCCTGTAAATCCCCAGAATAAGCAGGTCTTTCTTTTCGCTTTAACTGAGAAATTACCGTACTAATCGCACCCTGATTATCTGTTGTCTTACCATCATCCCTACTAAAATCGTTAGTCGCATAAGCCAATTTGGACAACAACGCAAAGGTATAACTATTCACCAAACTAAATTCATCGGTATCAATAATCACTGGCATATAACTGCGCAGTGCTTTGATTTCGAAAACGTAACTTTGGTTGTGGCTAAGGCTGAACCCTGCTTTTTCCGCAGAGGCATTGGTATCTATCCCTTTATGATGCTCTTGTAAAAACTCATCTTGCGGGGCTTCATCCCAAAAATCACCGATGGTAGTGCTGTGATACCGTTTCGGGCTTTGCTCAGCAGCATCACGCTCTGCCGATGCGCGGGTTTTCACTGGCGACTCTTGCCCTTCTTTACGGCTGGCGTACTTTTCGACTTCGCTTAACAAAGAGGCTTGGCTGACACAAGCGCGCCATTCACCTGCGGCAATATTTGCAAATAATACTTTACCAGCGCTGGTGGTTTGCGTGTGTGTGTTGGAGGTAATTTTGTTCGTAATGGTGACGGCAAGGCCATCAATCGGTTCATCGTTTTCACTCATGAACTCCAGTTCCAACCAGTTTTTCTCTGGGTTGCACTGCACGCAATGGTTAAATGAATCCATGATTATCCCTCATGTTGTAATTGGCGACTTAAGGCATGCAGAGCGTATTTAATCTCTTCATTTTGATTGTCTTTGATCAGTTCTATCATGCTAGGCTGAGCCAAGTATTCGTTGCC
This sequence comes from Vibrio sp. V12_P9A6T4, assembly GCF_963874835.1. Lineage (NCBI taxonomy): Bacteria > Pseudomonadati > Pseudomonadota > Gammaproteobacteria > Vibrionales > Vibrionaceae > Vibrio > Vibrio sp. V12_P9A6T4. Next base: position 3,624 of record NZ_CAWNJO010000085.1, read on the forward strand.
CATAATCGCCGCGATGGCCGCACTCATCACACGATACGTTAAGGTTTGCTCAGCAGCAGAGAGGAACGGTGTGAGCATGGAAGCGATATCACTCCCTTGCGTAAGATGCTGGTCCATTGCCTTGGGGAAATGCTGCCATAACCAAGATTCAAGGTTAGCTTTTAACAAAGGTAAGTTCTCTTGTTTATCAAGATGATGTGCTTTTATCACCCACCAAGAACCTTGCTGAGCATTAAATGGCGCGTGCGAGGTGTTGTCAAACGTGACTAAGTGGCCTTGATCACGATCGTGGCCTTGGTCTCCATTATCTAATGCAGCCAATTGATTGATATTACCCAAAAACTGGTTCACTTCTGATTGGTCCATTCGCGCTAACATAGCAATAATGACCGACCTATCGTAAAAGCGAAACATTACTTCCTCGCCCTCTAATCCGGCAATTAATAAACTGCGAAGATGCTGCAAAACTTCATCACTCACGGCATGGCTTGACAGCCCAATACCCTTTTCAAGTAACGCTTCAGGGAGCGACAATACCGATTCAGAAACAGGGATTAACCATGGAGAGAGTGGCATCACCTCAGTAAACATTGCACCATAAAACAGAGGCACGGCTTCTTCAAATCCAAAGCCCCCATTTTGCTGTAAGGCCTGCTTATGAAGCTTACGATCAACTAACCAATAGCGATGATTTTGCTGCTGTTGAAACCAAGAGAGGATCATGACGGTTTCCCCTGCGTAGAGCATAATCTTACGGCTGGCATATGGGCTTGCTCTGCGTTTAATAACGCTTGGTAAGAAATGGTTCGAAGAGCGGCTGGCATGGTTTGGTCCTTTTTCGTGAATCACATCGCATAATGTAATGCCTCACTAAGCAAAAGCAATGCCAGTGTTAAATTATTATATTTCAATAGGTTAACTTTGGATTTCTGACTACTTGAGCAATAAATTGCTCCGCTGGGCAAAAACTTGCTTAACCAAGCACGATCTGACCGAATTTTTGCTCGGTTCAGTGCTCTCTCACCGACAAGAGATGTAACTGCACGAGCGTCGTCAATCCTAAGTCATCTCATCATTGACAGAACACGTAAAGTTCACCGCACAGCTTAGATTCCAGCCTCGCCAATTAAATGTTAACATCATCACATCTAAAACTGCGGTGGTTATCAGTAAACCTTGTTGATGATTCTCATAAACATCAATAAAAACTCTCTTCCTCCACCAGCAGAATTTTTACATTAAAAGGCAGTTTTCAAATGGTTAACAACACAATTCAATGGTTTCCGGGACACATGCATAAAGCACGTAAGGAGATCGAAGAGGTCATTCCGCAAGTTGATGTGATTATCGAAGTGTTGGACGCTCGTATCCCGTTTAGCAGCGAGAATCCACTTATCTCCCATTTGCGTGGTAATAAACCGTGTGTGAAGGTACTCAATAAACGTGACCTAGCAGACCCTGAAATGACGCAATTGTGGATCGACCATTTTGAGAAAGAACAAGGGGTGAAAGCAATGGCGGTAACCACGTCTAACCCTCAAGAAGTGCATAAAATCATGGAGCTTTGCCGTAAGTTGGCACCACATCGTGAAGAAGTGGGGAAAAATATTCGCACCATGATCATGGGCATCCCGAACGTCGGTAAATCAACCATCATCAATACGTTAGCCGGTCGCGCTGTGGCTCAAACAGGTAACCAACCCGCCGTTACTCGCCGCCAACAACGTATCAATTTGCAAAATGGCATTGTGCTGTCCGATACTCCGGGAATTTTATGGCCTAAAGTGGAAAACCCACACAGTGGTTTTCGCCTAGCTGCTACTGGCGCGGTAAAAGATACTGCAATGGAATATGAGGATGTAGCCTTTTATACTGTTGAGTATTTAGCGCAAGCTTATCCTGAGCGTTTGCAAGAGCGTTATCAAATCGATGAGCTACCTCAATCTGATGTGGAATGGATGGAAGAAATTGGCCGCAAACGTGGTGCTCTGCGCCCCGGTGGCCGTATTGATCTGCACAAAGCGTCGGAGATCCTACTGCATGAGTTACGCCAAGGTATTCTCGGCCAAATTACTCTTGAACGCCCTGAAATGATCACCAAAGAGTTAGTGGAAGTGGAAGAACGAGCGGCTAGGGAAGCCGAGGAAAAAGCAGCCAAAAAAGTAGAGCGTCGTAAACGTTATTTGCGTAATAAGCGCTAAATTCCTCTCGGATCCCTTCTACGCTACACCTCATTTCTACTATTACCATCAGGGCGGTCAATGATCGCCCTTTTCATCAGAACAGACAACTGCATGCTGTTTGCTATTTCTAGCTGACATTATCATGACAAATCAATACAGGTTTTTATGCGCTACTTCTATAGCATGAAGGAACCTTCTGATGACACTCAAGTCATACCACCATTGTTTATTTTCTCCTTGATATGGAATTGTTCATGAAAAAGCGTTGGGCCATCGCGGTAATTAGCGCCGCCTTAATCAGCGGGGGCTATTACCTAACTACCAATAGCAATGAATCTCTCTCGGCTTTCCCCACTCTGACGGTCGAACAGGGAAATATTGCCAAACAGGCAATCGCTGTTGGCCAAATCGTGCCAGCTCACTCGGTATCTATAAAATCGCAAATTGAGGGGATTGTCGGTGAAATTTATCATCGGGTCGGTGAACAAGTTACCTTGGGCACGCCTTTGATCAAAGTGCGTCCAAATCCAACACCGCAAGCGTTAACCGACGCAACCACTGCCTTAATGCAAAGTGAGGCGAGCTTAGATTCCGCCAAACAGACGCTGGCAAACTTGCAGCAGTTAGTTGAACAAAAGATTGTGCCGGAAAACTACGGTGAGCTAATCCAAGCAAAATCAGAGCTGAAATCAAAACAAGCCGAAGTGCAACAAAAAAGGCAGAACCTTGAGCTGATCCGCAGCGGTGAAGCATCGGTTGGCGATTCGAAACTCACGTCCACACTCGTCGCCCCCATTGATGGCACCATTTTAAACCTAAAAGTGGAAGTAGGAGAGCCGATCATTTCCACTGCCTCAAGCCAAGCGGCAACTGAAATGATGTCGATTGCTGATATGAATGACATGATTTTCAAAGGCAGTGTCAGTGAACATGATGCGGCACAACTCGCCGCAGGGATGGCCGTCAACTTAACGTTAGCACCGTATCCAGAAGCAGAAATCAGCGGCGTATTAAGCAAAGTTGCGGTTCAATCTGATAAGTTGAATAACCCTAGTGATACTAAAACGACTAGCTTTGATAATGGATTTGAAGTGGAGATTAACCAGATTCGCTTTCCTGACAATATGGTGATTCGCTCGGGCTTTTCTGCTACCGCACAGATCACATTAAAGAGCGTGGAAAACGTCATCACCATTCCAGAACGCGCATTACGATTTAGCGGTGAAAAACCTGAAGTCTTGATTCCAGATCAGTCAGAACAAGGTTACCAAGTGCGCGCCGTAACCTTAGGTTTGTCCGATGGCATTAATGTGGAAGTGATTGCGGGTTTATCAGCGGACGATGTGATCATCGACAACAGTTTATTCGGAGGCAAAGATGACCACTAAGCGCCCTTTTCAACGTAATGCGCTAGCAGCCGCGCTAATGACGTTCTGTGGCGCGGTGACTTTTTCAGCTCACGCCATCACTATTGAACAAGCTTGGCAAGCCGCCAAAGCTTTTGATCCTACTTATTCACAAGCGCAGATACAATCTCAAATCAGTGAAACAGAGGTCCGAAGTACCAAAAGTGCCTTGCTGCCTTCTTTTAGCCTCAGCGCGGATACCTCATGGGATGACGATGGCAACAACACTAAAGGCTATGGTGCCACATTAAGCCAAACCATTTGGGATAGCGCTAATTGGGCACAGCTCGACCAATCTCAAGCAAGCTATGTGGCATCACAATTAAAAGTGAAGACTGCACATAATGAGCTGGCTGCAACATTACTGTATGCCTATCTCGATCTCGCCAGCGCACAAGGCGATCTACAACTTGCTGAGCAAAAGTTCGTAGAAGGTGCAAAACTGCTGAAGATTACCGAGCAGCGCTACAAAGCAGGAAAAATTCGATCAACGGCATTGGAAGACATGCGTGCTAACCACGTCGATGAGCAAGCCGATATACTCAGTGCGCAAGCCGCTCTAGAAGAGAAAAAGTCAGCCCTTATCGCGCTCATCAATCAAGACCCACAGCACATTGACCAAATTAAAACGACCGACCTCATTGAACCGCCAATGCAGGTCAGCAGCGAAACTGAATGGTTAAAGCTTGCGCAGAATAACAGCCCTGAGTTATTGGCTGCCCAGCAGGAAGTCGCCGCTTCTGAATTTGGCCGAGATGCAGCCAAAGCCAAATATTATCCCACCTTATCTGGCAGTGTTTCTTACCAAGACAATGATCAGGGTCGAGATGGAGATCTCAGTGCAGGTTTAAGCTTAAAAATTCCGTTGGATTTGAATGGTTCCACGCGCGCCACGGTCGATCAGGCTGCGCTGCAAGTCTTAAGCGCCAAGCAAGTACTGCGCAAGGTAGATATCGAGATTAAACGCAAAATTCAAAGTGGCTTTAGCCAAATCCATCTGGATTGGCGACAAGTGGAGATGGCTCAGTTACAAGTCCGCTCAAGAGAGCAAGCTTTAAAAAGTAAACAAACCGTTTATGAGTCAGGAATGACCGAAGCTTCTGATTTGATTGACGCCCATAACGCTCTGTTTAACAGTAAAAACAGTCTACAACGGCGATTGTACCAATATTGGAAGCAGCGGATTGGCCTGCTGCAAGCTGCTGGGCAGTTAGATGATGACGTGATCGCTTCGCTCTCTCAGGCTCTGCACTCATGATCTCAAGCCTACAGCAAGTCGTGCAAACGCTGCTTGCCCATCGGCTACGCAGCGCCCTCGCGGTCATTGCTATCGTTTGGGGTATTGTTTCTGTTTTAGTGCTCGTTGCCTTAGGTGAAGGATTTTATCGCGTCAATACACAATCTTTCGCGCTGTTAATGAGCGATACACAAATGGCTTTCCCCAGTCAAACCACCAAACCTTGGCAAGGCCTTGCGGCAAGACGAGCGATTACCCTTTCAGAGCCGGAAATGCGCGCTTTGGCACAGCACCCAAACATCAGCGCATTATCAATTATCTACGGAAAATGGGATGCTAAAGTGACGAATGTAAAAGGCCGAATGCTTCCCGGTTATGTCAGCGGGATCGACTCTCAATTTTTAGCATTGCGCAACTTGCAACTGACCGCGGGGTCACGCGGCATTCACGCCAGCGATCAGCAAAACCATTCCCGAATTGCGGTGGTTGGTTGGCAGTTGGCACAAGTTGGTCAGCTATCTATTGGTGATACGATCAAAGTCAATACCATTCCCTTCTCGGTTGTCGGTATTACTCAGCAGCAAGAAGGGGGCATTTCTATAAACAATGAAAACAGCCAAGTGATGATCCCAAGCAGCGCTTTTACTGATCTTTGGCAAAGTGAGCCTGAATTTTTCCTTGTGCAGCCCGCCGCAGGGATACCAGCAGCGGTATTGCGCATGAACATCCTCTCTTTCTTCGCCAAACAGAAACATTTTGATCCGAGCGATACTGAGGCCATAAACCTACCTGACTTCAGCAGCGGCGCTCAATTTTTCAATGCCTTGTTTCGAGGTATACAACTATTTTTAGGGGCAAGTGGAGCGATGACGCTTGCGGTCGGCGCTTTGGGCGTCGCCAATATCATGTTCCTTTCTGTCACGGAAAGAACGCGGGAAATTGGTGTGCGCTTAGCCATTGGCGCAACACCGAAGATCATTTTGCGCCAGTTTATTTTAGAAGGTGGGTTGCTAGTGGCATTAGGTGCAGTGTTCGGAATGCTCCTCTCCTATCTGGTGGTACTATTACTGAATTACATCGGCTTACCTGATTGGCTCGGCGAACCAGTCATCACTGTGCCAGCTCTAGGCTGGTCACTGCTCGTCACCACGTTGTTTGCACTGCTGGCTGCTTATTTCCCAGCAAAGCGTGCCGCTAATCTCACCCCCGTCATCGCCTTAAGTGCGAGGGCTTAATAATGATGTTACCTATCAGGCAAATTTATCAAGAGATGGCGGCCGAAAAACTGCGCTTGCTACTCACTATTTTAGCGGTGGCTTGGGGTACACTTTGCATCGCCACCATGCTCGCAACAGGCGAAGGATTACGCCAAGGGCTGACACGCTCATCACAAAGTGGCAATGGCAATTTACTCTATGTGACCGGGGGTTATGCCAGCCAGACCGCCGGACGCTTTTTTGAAGGGAAAGCCCTCTCTTTGCAAGCGGATGATGTTGAGCTTGTTCGCGCACTGCCCTTTATCCAACGCGCTGAAGTCAGCGCACAATGGGATAAACGCGTCAGCAATCAAGACAATGGCACCTGGCAGCGCCCACTAGCGGTTAACCCAGAATATCAGTCTTTAACTGGTATTGAGATAGCCAAAGGAGGGCGATGGATCAACCCGCTCGATAATCAACAGCAGCGTAAAGTGGTTGTACTCGGTTATAACGCCGCAGTGCAATTGTTCAATTCTGAGGATGGTTGGAGTTGGCTGGAACCCCAGACGCTGAGCATAAACCCCGTAGGTCAATTGATAAAAATAGGTGATGAAAACTTTACCGTTATCGGCGTGATAGCGCAGACAAGTGCAGAGGTAGAACAAGGAACCCCTATTGACTACGCGGTATTTGTGCCTTTTCGCACTTGGCAACGTTTTAACCCCAACGCAGCGATTGCAGCGATCAATGTGCAGCTCAATGCCACGGTTGATCGCGAAAAAGCCGCGCAAGTGATTAAGCAAGTGATCGCCAGAAAGTACGGTGCCAGTGCTTCAGACGCGCAGATCTTGCAAGTCGAAGACATGCTACTGAGGCAAAAAAGCATGCGCCGTTTCTTATTCGGTCTACAAGGCTTTTTGGGCATTATTGGGCTCATTACCCTCGGCGTAGCAGGTATTGGTATTGCCAATGTCATGTACGCCACGGTAAAACGATCCACACGAGACATCGGTGTACGAATGGCCGTCGGAGCTACGCCAACCACTATTAAACTCCATTATTTAGTGCAAGCCTTGCTCACGATGTCACTTGGCGGTTTAGCTGGCTTAGGATCCACTTACGGGCTGATCACCTTATTAAGATACGCTCCCTTAGAAGGCAATATGCTGTTTGAGCAATTAGGGAAACCCTTACCCGAACTGTCGTTTTCGATTGTCTTTCTTGTGATCGCGGCACTGGCGATTGTCGGTGTGATTGCCGCGTGGTTTCCCGCCAATCGCGCGGCTAGCATTACGCCATTAGAGGCATTACAAAGTGAATAAACAAAACTTACCGAACCTTGTTCAATTGACCAATATCAGCAAGCACTATCACAGTGGTGAAGAGTTGGTCAAAGCATTAGACGGCGTTTCGCTATCGATTCAAAAAGGCGAATTTCTCTCTATTCTAGGGCCATCAGGCTCGGGTAAATCAACCTTAATGAATATCCTCGGTTGCTTGGATGTTCCTACATCGGGTGAATATCAGTTGGACGACAAGGCGGTCGCCTCGCTCAGCAGCCATCAATTGGCTCATATTCGTAATCAAAAAATTGGCTTTGTTTTTCAAAGTTTCAACCTGCTCGAATACGCTAATGCTCTCGATAACGTCGCCCTACCCTTGGTCTATCGCGGAGTAAAATTAAAAGAGCGCCGAGCACGTGCAGCAACACTATTAGAAAAAGTGGGGCTTGGCGATCGCATGCAGCATAAACCCAACCAGCTCTCGGGGGGGCAAAAGCAGCGGGTGGCGATTGCGCGCGCGTTGGTCAATGATCCGCAAATTATCTTAGCTGACGAACCGACAGGTGCGTTAGATTCAAAATCAGGCGCTGAAATTGAAGCCCTGTTCAATGAGCTTCATCAAGAAGGACGAACGCTTATTGTCGTCACTCACGATCTCGCATTAGCGAAGCGAACTCACAGAATAGTGAATATCAAAGATGGGCAGATTTTATCTGATGAACGCGTTGATCACGCAACAAGGCAGCCATAAATAGCTCAACGCATTATAAGAAGTTATAAAGTGAACGAGAAAGACGAAGCCGTTCCAGTTCGCCTTTCTTAGTTCATTTTTTCTTTGTTCTTTCTTTGTTGGTTTTTTCTTTGTTGGTTTTTTCTTTGGATCCTATTGAGAGATACCCGCCAATTTCAGCAATACCGCTTCGAGTTGATCCCATGGCATGAGCTGTGAGTCAATCACTTCTAAGCGTGATTCAAACCCTTCTAAGCTCATCTCATTCACTGAAACGACTCCTTGGTTGATGTTGAAGGCGTAGCATCCTTCATCGGTATTGACGACCGCCTTAACACGTTCAGCGGTCAGGGCACTCAGCATAGAAAAGAGCTCATCAAAATCAAAATGGTATTCAGCGCCGATTAACCAACCACAACTGAAATAACCTTGGCCCCGATTTTCTTTGCGCACAAACGCTTTACCCGGCTGTAAGGCAAACTGTGGTTCTAACGAAGCATGATGATGGTGATGCGCTTCAATATGAGTAGAAGCGGCGCCGTGAAGACGTTCAATATCTAATAATTCTAAAGGCAACTCACCTTGCTTGACTAACTTGCTAAAAATCTTCGCGGGTGATTGATCAGTCACCCAGTCATTAAACGCATCCACATCAGCACTAGTGCATTGATCCACTTTGTTGCCAATCACCACATCACCACTGGCCAATTGGTCATTAAAATTTTGGTTGGATGTGTATTTTTCATTACGCAAGTTGCGCGGATCCACTAAAGTGATCGTGGCTTTTAAATCGACATACGGTGCATATTGATCAGAAGTTAAAGTTGCCACCACTTGCTTAGGGTGCCCAAGCCCTGTTGGCTCAATTAATAGACGATCGGGCTTTTGCCTAAGTAAGGCGTTAATTCCAACAGACATAGGAACACCCGCGGTACAGCACATACAGCCGCCCGGTACTTCTTTGATCAGCGCGCCTTGGTCAGACATCATCGCCCCATCAATACCAATTTCTCCAAACTCATTGACCAACACCGCCCACTTTTCATCAGCAGGTTTATTCTTCAATAAATTCAAAATGGCCGTCGTTTTTCCTACACCAAGAAAACCGGTAATAATGTTAGTTGGTACTTTTTTTGTCATGTCAGCACTCCTTTTGCGGCAGTATATACCGAAATAAGAAGCCAGTGCATGGTTTGCCAGTTAGACAGGAACAATGAGCCGAGGTACATAAACGACAAAAGGCGCACTACGGTGAGCGCGCCTTTCCCCTCGTAACTCAATCGTGAGTTCGCGAATCGGGAGGACTATAGATGCAACCCGATCATAAACGAGGACATAGAATTGAAATATTGCTGATTCCATCCAAATTGTAGGTAAGGCTTGAATTCCTCCCTGTACGATATCTGAATCTGCCTTACGTTTTAACTATGGTTCATTTGGCTGGCTTAGCAAGGTTCAATCTCTGTTTTTTTAACTCATTTTAAACTCAGATCTCGTTTTTAGTAGAGAATCTCTCCATCTTCCAGATATGAAAATCAACATTGCAGCTTTGACGCTATAGTTAATCACTTTGGCGCGTATAATTCTGTAACAAAATATGTTCACATTTTACCAATCGAGGCCCTTTTTTACATGACCAAAAGAGAGAGATTGAAACAGTCACTGCTTGCAAAAGTTCCAAAAGATACGATTAACCAATTTCTCTCTAAGGACAAAACACCACTCTCAATCCTTTTTCTTTCGCTCATTGTCGGTATTCTTGCTGGGATTGTTGGTACTTACTTTGAGGCCGCTGTGCACTTGGTTTCGGAAACACGCACCGAGTGGTTAAAAAGTGAGATTGGTAATATCTTACCCTTGTGGTTGGCCGCTTTTCTTATCAGTGCAGCGTTGGCGTTTATCGGTTATTTCCTTGTGCACCGGTTTGCGCCCGAAGCCGCCGGTTCTGGCATTCCTGAAATTGAAGGCGCGATGGATGGTATGCGCCCCGTTCGTTGGTGGCGAGTACTGCCAGTGAAGTTTTTTGGCGGTATGGGCGCCTTAGGTTCTGGTATGGTTTTGGGACGTGAAGGGCCCACGGTTCAAATGGGGGGAGCCATTGGCCGAATGGTGTCGGATATTTTCCGCATCAAAAATGACGATACCCGCCACTCACTCTTAGCCTCTGGCGCAGCTGGAGGCCTAGCTGCCGCATTTAATGCGCCGCTGGCGGGCATCATGTTTGTGATAGAGGAGATGCGCCCGCAGTTTCGCTATACCCTCATTTCAGTACGTGCCGTCATTGTCTCTGCGGTGGCGGCAAATATCGTCTTTCGCGTGATTAATGGCCAACATGCTGTGATCCAAATGCCGCAATATCAAGCACCAGAGCTAGCTTCACTGTGGCTGTTTCTGCTACTTGGGGGACTGTTTGGTATTTTCGGTGTGCTATTCAACCGTTTAATCACACTATCACAAGATATTTTTGCCAGAATTCATCGCAATGATCGTAAGCGATATTTACTCACGGGTTCACTATTGGGAGGCTGTTTTGGCTTAACTTTATTGTATATTCCAGAATTGACTGGGGGTGGCATCTCACTGATCCCTAATATCACCAATGGTGACTACGGTGCCGCTATCTTGCTGCTTTTGTTCATTGGTCGTATTTTTACCACCTTGATCTGCTTTGGTTCTGGTGCTCCGGGCGGGATTTTTGCACCAATGCTGGCATTAGGTACTCTGTTTGGTTACGCCTTTGGCCTGATTGCGCAAGAACTGTTACCACAATTAGCGATTGACCCAGGAATGTTCGCCATTGCAGGCATGGGTGCACTGTTTGCCGCAACGGTTCGCGCACCCATTACAGGTATTTTGTTAGTTATTGAAATGACCAATAATTATTATTTAATTTTACCGCTGATTATTACTAGCCTTAGTGCGGTTATTTTCGCTCAATTACTTGTCGTCCAACCCATTTATAGCCCGTTGCTGCATCGCACCTTGAAAAAGCCCTAGCTGCAGCAACTCGATCTTCCAC